>NZ_JBQSWU010000012.1:0-133937 GCF_052377485.1 Glutamicibacter sp. AOP38-B1-38
GGTTCGGATCGCACGGTGAAGGATCGAGCTCGCAAAATGCGTGAACGTTTCTTGCCAGAACCAGCGGAAACGAGGCATGAAAAAGGGCGTGAATCGCGTTCGGTGATCTGGTGGCCGGAGGCTGACGGCATGGCCGTGCTTCAGATACGGCTTCCAGCCGAGGATGCCCTGGCAATCATCAACACCATCAACTGGCACGCCACGAAACATGATGACCCTGAGGATCTGCGCAACGAGCAACAACGTCGCGCCGATATTTTCCGGGACGCTTTGCTTGATGGCTGGCCGGCCGGGAACGGCACTCCGCTCAAAGCGCGGGTGGCCTTGACCATCCCCGCCTTGCAAATGCTTGCAGATCCTACTCGAACGCTGGCCGATCTGGAAGGCTACGGGCCAATCGCCCTCGGTGCAGCCTTGCGGCTAGCAAAGGATGCTCCTTCGCTGATGACGGTGCTCACCGACCCTTGGTCCGGTGCCGTCATCGACGTAGGACGAAAGAAGTACCGCCCAACGAAAGCGCTCAAGGACCTACTGAGATTACGGGATAACCACTGCAGGTTCCCTGGTTGCAACAGGCTTCCGGATTCCAGTGAAATCGACCATGTCGACGACTGGGCCAAGGGCGGACATACGAACCGAGACAACTCGCAGCTGTTGTGCAAGCGGCACCAAATGTATAAGCACGCCTTAGGTTGGCAGGCCACATACATGGCCGACGGTTCGGTCAATTGGCGTTCGCCGAACGGAATCTTGCAGGTTGAGCTACCGGGCAGCGTCACCAGCGTGCAGAACTTCGACTTTGAACGGAATCAAACCCCGATGCTCCCCGCCTCGGAATTGCCCGCCCGAGTTCGCCGGATCCTAGGTTGGTTTGACCCGCCGGATTCGAAAGCCGGGTGACATAGCCTCCTTCCTTGCATGGGTTGGATTGAGAGCAAGGGCACGGCTACCGATTTTCATCCACCCCCAACTCTCGGGTAGTATCTTCTGTGACCCCTCGTGTGGTGTCATCCTGTTGAACTCCCCCAGGACCGGAAGGTAGCAAGGGTAGATGGGCTCTGGCAGGTGCATGAGGGGTCTTTGATTTTTCTAGCAAGCCGAATGGAGTTCGCGTGGGCGTTGGTCGTTTCGCCCCAAGCCCGACCGGGCAACTCCACCTGGGCAACCTGCGCACCGCAATTCTTGCTTGGCTTTTTGCCCGGTCCACCGATCGGCAATGCCTTCTGCGCATCGAAGACCTTGACCGCGTGCGCTCCGGCGCCGAGGAGCAGCAGCTTTCGGAGTTGGCTTCCATCGGCCTGGTATTCGATGCTCCCGTGGTCCGTCAAAGCGATCGCCTCCCCATTTATCTCGAAGCAATCCAAGCTCTTCGCGAAAACGACCTGGTCTTCGAGTGTTTTTGCACGCGCAAAGATATTTCTGAGGCTGCCAGCGCGCCGCACGCGGCACCCGGTGCTTACCCCGGCACCTGCCGAAATCTCACCGCCGAAGAACGTGCCGAAAGGGCCCGAGAACGGCCGGCTGCTTTGCGCCTTCGTTCCACGGTTGACCAGTTCACCATTCACGATGAGCTTTTCGGGCAGTACACCGGCGTGGTAGATGATTTTGTGTTGCTGCGCAATGACGGCTCCCCCGCTTACAACCTTGCGGTGGTCGTTGATGACGGCGCCTACGGCATTGACCAGGTTGTTCGCGGTGACGATTTGCTGTCCTCCGCCCCGCGCCAGGCATACCTGGCGCAGTTGCTCGGATTGCCTATTCCTACGTACGCCCACGTTCCGTTGGCATTGAACGTTCAAGGCCAACGTCTTGCTAAACGCGATGGTGCGGTTACGCTCGAAGACCTTTCCGAAAAAGGACTAAATGGCACACAGCTCCGCGCCTACTTGTTAGAGTCATTAGGCTTGCCCGGCACGTCTTTGCAGGCCGCTTTGGACTCCTTCAACCCTTCAGCTTTGCCCCGCGAGCCTTGGGTTGTAGAACCAGAATTTATTGTTGACCAGTTGATGCCTCCGGCATCGCACAACCGATAGGGTACCGGTGTGAGTACAGCGCTTTATCGCAGATACCGTCCAGACACTTTCGCCGAGGTCATCGGGCAGGAACATGTCACCACCCCGTTGATGACTGCGTTGGAAAAGAACCGGGTCAACCACGCGTACCTGTTCTCCGGTCCGCGCGGTTGCGGCAAAACGACCAGCGCACGCATTCTGGCGCGTTGCCTGAACTGCGCGCAGGGTCCGACTCCTACCCCGTGCGGAACCTGCCCCAGTTGTGTCGAGCTGGCCAACGGCGGCCCCGGTTCCTTGGATGTCATCGAGATCGACGCCGCCAGCCACGGTGGTGTCGAAGACGCCCGTGATCTGCGTGAACGTGCGACCTTCGCACCTACCCGCGACCGCTACAAGATTTTCATCATCGACGAGGCCCACATGGTCACCTCGGCAGGCTTCAACGCCCTGCTGAAGATCGTCGAAGAGCCACCACCCCATATCAAATTCATTTTTGCGACGACCGAGCCGGACAAGGTCATCGGCACCATCCGTTCGCGCACCCACCACTATCCGTTCCGCCTGGTGCCGCCCGAGGCACTGCTGGCATACCTCAAGACGCTCTGCGAACGCGAAAACGTAGTGGTCGCCGACAGCGTGCTTCCGCTGGTGATTCGCGCCGGCGGCGGTTCGGTGCGCGACACCCTCTCGGTGCTAGACCAGCTGATGGCTGGCGCCCGTGAAGGCGGGGTGGACTATGAGACCGCGATTGCCTTGCTCGGCTATACCCATTCCACGCTGCTCGATGAAGTCATCCTCTCCCTGCACGAGGCCAACGGCGCTTCCCTCTTTGGCGCCATCGACCGCATCATTCAGACCGGCTTGGATCCGCGACGTTTTGTTGAAGATCTGTTGGAACGCATGCGCGACCTGATCATCGCCAAGGCGATGCCCGAAGGCCTGGAGAAAATTCTGCGTGGCACCCCAGCGGACCAGTTGGAGTCGCTGCATATGCAGGCCTCGCTGGTCGGCGCCGGTGAGCTGAGCCGTTGGGCCGACGTGACCAACCAAGCGCTGACCGAGATGACCGGCGCGACCTCTCCGCGTTTGCACTTGGAACTGTTGGCAGCGCGTTTGATGCTGCCTGGCGCCGAAAACTCGGCGAGCTCTTTCGCCGCACGCCTCGATCGCCTGGAACGTCATGCGATGACCGGCAGCGAGCTTCCAGAGCTCCCGGAGGGGGAAATGCCAACGCAGTCCTCGGGCGCTGCCCCTTCCCCCGCGGCGGCACGCCAAGGCGCGGCCGCGGTACGCGAGGCCCTTGCCGCCGCGAAGTTGCGCAATGGCGGCGTCGAGCCGGCAGCCCAAGAGCAGCCCAGCGCACCTCAGCAGGAGACGCAGCCGGCCCAGCCAGGTCAGTCGCAACAGGAACAGAACCTCCAGCCACGGGAGCAGGAACCCGTGCCACGCGAACAGCAGCACCCGGAAGCGCGAGCTCAACAGCCTGCGCAGGGACAGCAACAGCAACAGCAACAGCAACAGCCAAGTCAGCCTCGCGAGCAGCAGCCTCCGGTGGCGCAAGAAGATACAGATATTAACGCTCCGCTTGATCCGGACGCCGCCCGTTCACTCAACACCGGCGAAGCGGCCGATTGGGGAGCCACGTGGGGCCCTAAGGAAGACTTGAATCCGGTCACCACCCCGGTCCAACCAGGTCCGAGTGTTCCCGAAGCACGTCCGGAAGGTGTCGCGCCGTTCAGCCTGGTTCCAGATCCGGCCGCGGGGGAAGACCTGTCCTTCGGTACTGGTGTTTCCATCGATGACGTGAAGCAAAATGCCGCGATGGCCGAGTTCACTCGTCGTACGGCAGAAAATCGTCCTCCGCAAGCCCCGCCACAGGGTGCCCCTCGTCAGGCGCAGCAGCCGCAGAAAGATCAACAAGCTCAAGGTCAAACGCAGTCTCAGCAGCAGGCGCAGAACCAGGAGCAGGCAGCACAAGAAGCACGCCGTCGCGCCGAGGAACAGACAGCTCGAGAGCAGGCCGAACAACGTGCCTCTGCGGAACTGGCCGAGCAAGAAAAGCTCGCTCGAGAGCAGGCCGAACAACGAGCCGCTGCAGAACGGGAAGCCGCAGAACAGCGTGCTGCCCAGGAGAAGGCGGCACGCGAGCAAGCCGAAGCGCAGCAACGCGCACAAGCAGCTCAACCTGCCCAGCAGCAAGCGCCACGGCAACCGGTTCAGCAATCCACGCCGCCGATACAGCAGTCGAACACTGCCGGGGCACCGGTTCAGCAGTCGAACACTGCCGGGGCACCGGTTCAGCAGTTCCAGCAGGCCTGGCCGGCGGTCTTGGAGCAGCTGCAGTCAAGTTCCCGAGTGCTCCATTCCATGGTCGCCAACTATGGTTCGGTCGCCGGTTTCGATGGCCGCACGCTGACGATCGCGTTCAGCAATACCGGACCGATTGTGAATCTGCGCAATCGTCCGGACATGATGCAGATATTAGTAGGCATCCTCTGCCAGGTGGCAGGCCAACAGATCGAAGTCGTACTTGCCGAGGGCGGATCGGCACCCGCCGGTGGTGGTTCCCCAAAAGGTGAACGCCGGCCAACACCGGCGTCCTCCCCAGCAGCAGCCACCAACGCACAGGCTCCGAACGCTGGGGTAGCGCCCAACGCTCCGTCGCGCCCGCAACCAGCCAGCGCTCCGGCTCCGGCTCCGGCTCCGGCTCCGGCTCCGGCCAGCAAACCATCAGCATCGGGTGATTCGGGATATGTCAGCAGTTATGACGATGTTCCGCCTCCGCTGGACGAGCCATATATGGACGAGCCTCCGTACCCGGATGACGGATACGGCACGCCTAGCAGCCCAGCGCCGCAGGCTCCCGCAGTCCAGGCACCAGAGCCAGCGGCAAGTCCCCGACCAGCAAAGCCGCAGGAAGCTAGCGCATCACCGGAACTCGCTGCGGCCGTGGTGGAACCCGTGGCCCCGTCGCCGCGGAGCGCTGCTCCGCGCTCCTTTGACGGCCCCCCGGTGGCCCCGCGTCCCCGGTTGACCGCCGGGCTCAGCGCACGCCAGGCAGAGGTGGGAGCTCCGGTAATCTCGCGTCCGGTTTCTTCCACCCCGTTGCATCCGGGCAGCACCACCGACACCTTCGAGTCCAAGGCAGTCCGCGAGCCGGAGCCGGAGGCACCAACGCCGGCGCCGCTTGCCCCTGAGCCGGTTCGGGTGGCACCGCCGAAGCCTTCCGTGCAGCCGGCCACCGAGTCAGCTCCCGCGTGGGGCGCACCGGGCGAAGGGTCCGAGCAGCCAATTGCCGAGTCTCCGATGCCGACCGCCGGACAGCGGCTCAGCCGCTACCAGCAGCTGATGAGCCAGGCCAAGGACAGCGCTCCGGCAGTGCCGGTGGAAAGTTCCGCCAGCAACTGGGGCACGCCGGATCGCGCCCAACCCCGGCCCCCAGCACCGGAGCCGGAGGATTTCACGCCCAGCGAAGACGACATCGAGGTCGAGGATTCGGCACTCATCGGCGTCCCCGCGGTGGAGCGGCTGCTCGGCGGCATGGTCATCGAGCAGCGTGACGTCAACGGAAGTATCGTAGAAATTAAGCGCGGGCTCTAACCGCCAAACCGTCTAGGTGAGACACTAGGGTGTAGGACGGTGGCATACCACCGCAGGCCAGTTATGGCACCGCAAGATCAATGGACGTTTGAGTTATCAGGAAAGTGGGCATTAGGTGTACGAAGGTGCTGTTCAGGAACTGATCGACGAACTCGGTCGGCTACCTGGCATCGGTCCTAAATCGGCGCAGCGCATCGCTTTTCACATTCTCGATGCCGACGCCGAGGATATGACGCGCCTTGCCGCGTCCATCCAGCAGGCCAAGGAGAAGGTCCGCTTCTGTGAGATCTGCTTCAACATTTCCGAGCAGGACACCTGCGGGATCTGCCGCGACGAGCGCCGCGACACCAGCCAGATCTGCATCGTCGAGGAGTCCAAGGACGTGCTCGCCATCGAGCGCACCCGCGCCTTCAACGGCAAATACCACGTGCTGGGTGGCTCTATTAATCCGATCGCCGGGATCGGCCCGGAACAGCTGCACATTCGCGAGCTGGTCACCCGCCTGGGCGACAGCTCGATCACCGAGCTGATCCTCGCCACCGACCCGAACCTGGAGGGCGAGGCCACCGCAATCTATCTGGTGCGTCAGCTCAGCCCGCTGGGCATCAAGATCACCCGTCTGGCTTCTGGCCTGCCGGTAGGCGGCGACCTGGAATACGCCGACGAGGTCACCTTGGCCCGCGCCTTCGAAGGCCGGCGCAACACCATCGCACCGAGCACTTCACGAGCCTAGGCACCCTGCCACACGAGCATATTTCATGCTGCCCGGTCCATCGCCAGATGGCCCGGGCTTTCTTGTCTGTGGACTCAACCACATTGGTTGATAATGGTCAACTATCGGCATATAGTTGATATCAGTCAACTTTATCTTTGAGTCTTTTGGAGTCCGCATGACCGCAGTAGCACCGGTCGAAAAACCCAAGATGAGCCACCGGCAGATCATCCAATCGCTGACCGGTCTGCTTATGGGCATGTTCGTTTCAATCCTTGCAGGCACTGTGGTGTCCAGCTCCCTCCCGGTAATCGTCTCTGACCTGAACGGCAGCCAGACGGCATTCACCTGGGTGGTCACCGCTACCCTGCTTGCCACCACAATCTCGACCCCGATCTGGGGAAAGCTCGCCGACCTGGGCAACCGCAAACTGCTCTTGCAGATTGCTCTGGCCATGTTCGTGCTTGCCTCCGCGGCCGCCGGATTCGCGCAGAACACCGAATTCTTGATCGCCATGCGTGTGGTCCAGGGTCTGGCAGGCGGCGGCATGGGCGCGCTGAGCCAGATCGTGATGGCAGACATCCTCTCGCCGCGGGAGCGCGGCAAATACATGGGCCTGTTCGGAGCCGTTATGGCGCTGGGCACCGTCGGCGGACCGCTGATCGGCGGCTTCGTCACCGACACCATCAACTGGCGCTGGAACTTCTTCGTCGCGCTGCCTTTCGCCGTCGTGGCAATCATCTTGATCCAGCGCACGCTGAACCTTCCGGCCATCGCCAAGCGCAAGGTCCAGATCGACTACCTAGGCATCATGCTGCTCGCCTCGGGCGTGGCAATGCTGCTGATCTGGCTTTCCATGGGCGGCAGCCAGTTCGAATGGAACTCGGCCACCAGTTACCTCATGGTGATCGGCTCGGTCATCCTGCTGGCGGTCTTCGTGCTCGTCGAGTTCAAGGTTGCAGACCCGCTGATTTCCCTGCAGCTATTCAAGAACCGCACCTTCACCTTCGCGGTGATCGCCTCGCTCGCTGTGGGCATCTCGATGTTCGGCACCTCGGTGTTCCTCAGCCAGTACATGATCATGGCCCGTGGCGCCACCGCCACCCAGGCCGGTCTGATGACCTTCCCGATGATGGCCGGCCTCTTGGTCGTCTCCACCATCGCCGGCGCACTGATCTCGCGTTACGGCAAATGGAAGGCCTTCGTGGTCACCGGTGCCGTGCTGCAGGTTGTCGGCCTGTATCTGCTGGGAACCATCCACTATGACACCGCCTTCTGGCTGGTGGGACTGTACATGTTCATCCTCGGCGCGGGCGTCGGCCTGGTCATGCAGAATATGGTGCTGGTGGTGCAGAACTCGGTGGATCCGAAGATCCTCGGCGTCGCTTCCTCAGCGGTGACCTTCTTCCGCACCTTGGGCGGTACCGCAGGCACCGCCGGACTCGGCGCAATGCTCGCGGTCACCATTCCGAATATGATCGCCGACCGCCAGGGCGAACTGACCCGCGCCATCGCCTCGCTGGGCGATAAGGCCGCCGAGGTCGGCGCGGCACTGAGCTCCGGTTCCCTGCCGACGATCTCCACGCTGCCCGAACCGGTGCGGGTAATTCTCGAATCGGTCTACGGCGATGGGGTGGCAGGCTTGTTCGCCTTGGCCGCGCCGCTCGCACTGATCACCGTCGTCGCAGTGATCCTGCTGCCCAACCAGCACCTGAACACCAAGACCAATACCGAGCGGCTGGCCGAGGAATCCGATGCCCCTTCCACCGCGGAAACCGTCGCCTAGCCACCGTGGATACCTTGGATGAAGCGCAGCCGGAGACCCGGCGCGGGGTGCTATTCGACGCCGCCGAGCAAGAACTGTTCACCTTGATCTCGGTGACCGCCAAGTCGCGACGCACCCTTGCCGCCCGGCTCGATGAAAGGCTGCCGCCCGCGGCGGTGCCGGTGCTGGCAATGATCCTCAAATGCCAGAGCATCACGCAGTCCGAAATTTGCGAACACCTCATGACGGACAAGGCCACCCTTTCCCGCCTGGTCACCCGGCTCGAAGAGCTCGGCCTGGTCAGCAGGCAGGTCGATGAAGCCGACCGCCGCGTCTCCAACCTGCTGCCCACCGAACTGGCCAAGGAACGCTGGCACGGATGGCTGGAATCCTGGCGCGACAGCTTGCGCGAACGCATTACACTGTGGTCCGACGACGACTTGGACCATTTGGTTGGCTTGCTCGGCAGGCTCAACACGGATCTGCGCGAACTGTGAACCATTGGCGTGGAGCCGCGGCCTTCGGTGAAGGCCGCGGCTCCACGCCATTTGCGCGCCCGGATCGGCTGATGACCCGGTAGCGCCTTCGACCGCCAGGCTGCATGCGGGGCTGGTTAGTCCTTGGCTGCAGTGGCTACACTCGATTCATGGCAATCAAGGGCAGCAATATCGAGGCAATCGCCAAGGCCACCGGCACTGGGTGGGACCAATGGGTCAGCCGGCTCGAAGCGGACGGAGCCAGCGAGCTGGCACATAAACCGCTCGCCTCGCTGGCCTACGAGATGATGCCCGCCGAACTATCCAATCCCGGCTGGTGGGCGCAGTCGGTGGCCATCGCCTACGAGCAGCACATCGGCCGCCGGGTCCCGGGCCAGTCCAGCGACGGCACCTTCAAGGGCTCAGTCTCGGCCACCATGGCCGCCGATCTGGACGGCGCCCTGGCCCGCTGGGTGGAGGCCGTCGGCGCGCGAACCGACTTCAACGGCGCGCAGCTGGTGGGGGAAGCCTCCGTCAGCGGTTCGGATCGGTGGCGGTATTGGAAGGCCGAATTCAGCGACGGAAGCCGGGTGAGCGTGAACATCTCGCTCAAGGGCGGCAAGGCAAGCGTAAGCGCTGAGCATTCACGGCTCTCCAACCCTCAGGTATTGGATGGCTGGAAGTCATTTTGGCGACAAATCTTAGCCACAGCGCGTACATGACCTGCATTTCCAGGCATCGAAACAACAAATGCTAGGCAATATGACCAATGGTTACCTTCACAACTAGGTGATGCACCTGCGGTACTGACACAATTATCTACGGTAGATATGTCGCATCTGTGCTGGCAGCACGATGCGCATCAACAACTTTCATCAGTTGGAGTGTGCGCCCATGGGCCTGATAGTTCAAAAATTTGGCGGTTCGTCCGTATCCGATGCCGAAGGCATCAAACGCGTCGCGCGCCGAATTATTGATACCAAGGCGCAGGGCCATGAAGTCGTTGTGGTCGTTTCCGCAATGGGCGACTCCACCGACGAACTGCTCGACCTCGCGGCCCAGCTCACCGAGGACGCCCCCGCTCGCGAAATGGACATGCTCCTTTCGGCCGGCGAACGCATCTCCATGTCGCTGCTGGCCATGGCCATCGACCAGTTCGGCGAGAGCGCGGTATCTTTCACCGGATCGCAGGCAGGGCTGATCACCGACTCAACCCACGGCATGGCACGCATTATGGAGGTTTCTCCGCAGCGTATCCGCCGCGCCATCGACCGCGGCTTCATCGCGATCGTCGCCGGCTTCCAGGGCATGAGCAAGGAATCGAAGAACATCACGACCATGGGCCGCGGCGGCTCGGACACCACCGCGGTGGCCCTTGCGGCAGCCCTCGGCGCCGATGTCTGCGAGATCTACACCGACGTTGACGGCATCTACACCGCCGATCCTCGCGTGGTCGGTGCCGCGAAGAAGATCGACGAGATTTCCAGCGAGGAAATGCTGGAGATGGCGGCCAGCGGCTCCAAAATCCTGCACCTGCGCTGCGTGGAGTACGCCCGCCGTTTCGGCGTGCCGCTGCACGTGCGCTCCTCATTCAGCACCAACGAGGGCACCTGGGTGCTCCCGGACCCCAACGACAAGATCAAGATTCAAGAGGGAGAACCCTTGGAACAGCCAATCATCTCCGGTGTTGCCCACGACCACTCGGAAGCCAAGGTCACCATCATTGGCGTGCCTGACATCCCGGGCAAGGCAGCACAGATTTTCGGGGTTATCGCGGCCGCGCAGGCCAATATCGACATGATCGTGCAGAACATCTCGACTCGCGGTACCGGCTCCACCGATATCTCATTCACCCTGCCGATGACCGAGACCAAACGAGTTCTCGCAGCGCTGGAAACCTCCCGCGGCGAAATCGGCTTCGAGGATATCGAGCACAACGACGAGGTCGGCAAGCTCTCGCTCATCGGTGCAGGCATGCGCTCGAACCCAGGAGTTTCCTTCACCTTCTTCGAGGCGCTGCACCAGGCCGGGGTCAACGTGGACATGATCTCCACCTCGGAGATCCGCATCTCGGTGGTAACCGACGCGGACAAGCTCAATGACGCGGTCCGCGCCATCCACACGGCTTTCGATCTGGACACCGACGTGGAAGCCACCGTGTACGGCGGCACCGGACGCTAAATACCAGCCAAAGCGGCGGCGCAGATCTTGAAGATCTGCGCCGCCCCTTTTTTAATGCAGCAGTTACGGTGGCGGATTAGCGCGCCGGTTCCAAGGTCTTGGCGTAGACGGTCTCGCCGAGGCCATTGCGCAGCGACACGGTGAATCGCTGGGACTCATCGAGGTCGACATGGCCGAAGAACTGGCCCTTGCCATCGCGCGGCGACTGGTTGGTGGTTCCGGCGAGCGCGAATTCCACCTTGGGGCCGAAGGTCCCGTCCATCTTGTTCGGACCGAAGGATCCTGCATTGACCGGACCGGCCACAAATTCCCAGAACTCGTTGAAGTCGCCGAAGGCGGCGCGCTCCGGGGAATAGTGGTGGGCCGCGCAGTAGTGCACGTCCGCGGTCAAGAAGACCACGTTTTTCACGCCGCGGTCCTTGATCGATTTGAGCAGCCTGGCCAGCTCCAGCTCGCGGCCCAGCGGTGCGCCGTGCTCTGCGTTGGCGATCGATTCCTGGGCCTTGCCGTCCGGAACGATGACGCCCAGCGGCAGGTCGTTGAGGATCACCTTCCAGGTGGCCTTCGACTTCTGCAGGCCCTCAACGAGCCAGTTCAGCTGTTCCTCGCCGAGGGTCGTGGTCTCTTCGGCTTCCAGTCCGGCGGTATTCTCCGACTTGTGGCTGCGCATGTCCAAGGCGAAGAGGTCAAGGGCCGGTCCGCGGGAGATCTTGCGGTAGATCCGGGCGGGCTCGAACCCGGTGCCGCCGCGCATGGCACGCGGATCGGCGATGGGCTGGTATTCCTGCCAGGCACGGCGACCGCGGGCGGCGAGGGTGTTGACATCCCGCACGGTGTATCGCTCGTCCTCGATTGTCTCCCCGGCCCACCAGTTGTTGTGGGTCTCATGGTCATCCCACTGGGCGATAACCGGAACCTCGGAGTACATGGCGCGAACATTTGCATCCATGTGGTTATAGCGGTGCCGGCCACGGAATTCCGCCAGGGTTTCGGCGACCTTCGAGACCTCCTCGGTAACCAGGTTGCGCCAGATCTGGCCGTCTGGCTCCACAACTTCGGCCGCGATCGGGCCGTCGGCGTAGATGGTGTCGCCGCTGTGCACGAAAAAGTCAGGCTTGGTCGCGTGCATGGCCGCGTAGGCCCGCATGCCGCCGATTTCCTCGTTGATGCCCCAGCCTTGGCCTGCCGTATCGCCAGACCAGACGAAGCTTTGCGCCATCGATGCGCTGTGGTTCCGGCGGCCGGTGAGCGAAGGCGCGGTGAGGAAGGAACCGGTGTTGGTTTCTCCCAGGGTCCCGTTTTCGTCCTCGAAACCGATGGTCACCGCGAAGCGGGTGCCCGCCGGCAGGTTGGATGCGGAAATCTTGGCGGTGAAGTCGGTATCGGAGTTCGCCTGCGCACCGCGCAGGGTTCGTTCGAATGATCCGCGGCCGCGAATAATCTCTCCGGCCTCGTCGATGGCACGCAGTTGCGCCCGCAGCCGGCCTTCACCGGTGGCGCGAGCCCAAAGCACCGCGTTGTTGGTGGAGACATCTCCCATCGAGAAGCCATTGGTGAGGCCGAGCCGCGAACGGACCAGGCGCGGACTATTTGCGGCCAGCGCCGAGCCGGCCGGGGAAATGAGCGTCAGAGCACCGGCGCCCAAGGCGCCAGTGAGCAGATTGCGCCGTGAAATTTGTGTCATGATCACCAGTATTTCGCGGCGAGTTAGCCGCATGGTGTCAGCTGCGTGAACAGCTCACGAAACACGGTACTGGTGTCTAATGTTTCAACGGCTCGTGCTGACCCATCCCACGGCTACCGTGGAGCTATGCAATTCACATCATGGTTGGCATATTTTGAAGCAAACTCGAGACTGCATGACACGATGAACGCGCAATTGAACTGGAGCGGTGTTCCGGCGCTAACGGAAAATGCACGACGCGGATTCATCCGCTCTTTCCAGCGTCTTGAGCTTGGCGAAAGCGGCGAAGGCAGGCACTTGCTAGGTTTGGCGGAGCGGGCCGGCGACTCGACCTACGTACGAGCACTTGAGCTCCTGGTGCGCGAAGAACAGCAGCATTCTCGGTTGTTCGGACAAGCGCTGGATTACCTGGATGCCCCACGCTTGGAATCGCACTGGTCGGATAAGGCCTTCACCCTGCTGCGGCGAATGTTGGGGTTGCGTACCGAGCTCGGGCTGTTCCTCATTGCTGAAAGCGTCGCCATGGGATATTTCGAGGCCCTAGCAAGCCACGCACCGGATGCGACACTGCGCGGGCTGGGAAGAAGAATCGCCTCAGACGAACGAAACCACCTTCGTTTCCAGATCGACCGTCTGCGTCAAGGGTTTGAGTTTACGCCCAGGCCGCTGAAACATGTCGTACGTGGAATCTGGTCGGTGGTGGCGGCAGGCGCGGCAATTGTTGTTTGCTTCGACCACGCTCAGGCCTTACAGGCATGCAGCCTGAATCCCGTGCATTATTGGTTCCGAGCCATGAGCAGATTCGATGAGGTTGCTCGGCAGGTATTTTCCGGAACAGCTCCCACCGCCCGGGGTCCCCTGCCGGCGCAATCGAACATTGCATGACTTTTGCTGCATATCTCGTCCAGGCGGACGTATCACAAAGGCAAAGGTTACTAGCCCCGCTCCACTAGATTCGCCTCACCCCTGCCAGCAGCTTGCGCGCAGTTCAGTTCTCTCGTGATTCCACGCGAGATTTCTTGACCGCCAGGCATACGAGGGTGACGGTGAAGCCTCCTACGGAGAGGAGAATCAGGTACAAGCCCCACGGGTCAGGAATTCGCTGATTCCAAGCGAGGTACAACGATACGAATATGGCCATGAAGAATCCGGTCGAATATTTGCTCAGTAGCGTGTTCCCGCGCTTGTCTGGATGTTCCATAGAAATAGACGCTACCCCAACGTGACCGCTTGCAACAAGAAACTTGAGCCAGGTACGAGTCCAACGCTGGACTGTCCTACTCGAAGTTGAGGATTGAACTCGATAATCCATCCGATATGCTCTGTCTTGACCTAACAGAAATAGATATGCTGAGATTTGAACGCGCAGTTCTCTAAAGATTGCTGAACGAAACCTGGCTGGAGGTAGCTACGATGCATTCAAACGAACCGTTGGGGATGCCAATGGGTCTCAAGGTCTTCGTGGCAGCGTGCTTTAGCGTGGGATCTATATTCACCGGCGCTCACGGACTGCTCATGGTTTCTTTGCTCGCAACGGCCTTCGCATTGACGGCGCCGATCACAATTCCGTTTGGAATCGTGGCGCTCTTAGCCGCTATCCCGGCTGTCATCTGGTTTGCTTTTTGGGTGGGGAACCGAGAATTCATCCAGCGCTCGTAATAGTTTCGTCCGCGATTACCTCGCCAGGTAGCGGTGCTCGGGGCGCCCCCTGGTCCCATAGCCCAGCTGCAGGTCGAGCATCTCGCTGGCGACCAACGACGCGAGGTAGCGTTGGGCAGTCGCCCGTGCGACGCCCACGGCTTCGGCGACCTCGGCCACGCTCAGCGGTTCGCTGGAAGCTTTGACGCAGGCCATGACCGCCTGCTCGGTGGGCGCCGCATTAGCGGCAGCTGGCGCATCATCGATCCCCTGCAAGGTCCGGTACAGCCGATCCACGCTTTGCTGGTCGAGGTCGGTTGCCGCCGCCAACTGCCGGCGGTACCGAGCCCACCCCTTGAGCTTTGCCGCGAGCGTCTTGGCTCCGAAGGGCTTGATAATGAAAGCCAGGGCGCCAGCTTGAAGAGCCGCGGCAACATTGGCCGGTTCGGTGGCGGCAGAAATCATGATCGAGTCGACTTCTATTTCACGCAGCAATTCGATGCCGCTGACATGCGGCAGATAGAGGTCCAACAGCACCAGATCCGGTTGCAGTGACGCGACAAGTTTGGGTACGGTGCGTGGGTCTTGCACCGGTTCCAGGGCTTGGAATCCGGGGATCTCATTGACCATGTCCGCGTGCAATTGCCCGACGCGAAAGTCATCGTCAACGATCAATACCCGGTAGTCCCCCACGGCATTCTGTGTCATTTTCGCTCCCTTGTTCATGAGAAGTTCCTCGGTTCACTCAGTACCGCTGGCAGCCGGGCGGCGATCACGGCCCCGCCTTGCTCCCCGCCGGCGTCGGCAATCCACACGTCACCGCTGCGCGAACGGGCCAACCGGCGAATCAGCGGCAGCCCCACACCGGAGCCGTGCCCCTCCCCGAGCGAGGACCCGGTGCTCACTCCCGGGGCGAAGATATCTTCCTCGGTGCTGATCCCCGGCCCCGAATCGGCGACCGCAAGATGCAAGGTGCTCCCCTCGGAGAGCAGATCCACCTCAACCCACGGATCCTTGCTTCCGCACAGGCTCGCGGTGAAGGCGTTGTCCAACAGGTTGCCCAGCACCGCGGTGACGTCCTGGGCGTCGCTGGCCGAGGCGATCTGTTCGAAGAGCATGGATTGCGCAGAGACCCGCAGCTCGATGCCCAGCTCGTGGGCGCGCACCCCCTTGGCCGAAAGGAATGCGGAAAGGTAAGCGTCTTTGACCAATTCCAGGCCACCGACCGGTGCAATGACCGGGCCGGCATCCATCACTTCACGCAGATACTCCTCGGCCTGATCGGTTTTGCCCAAGGTAATCAGTCCGAGGACCGCGTGCATCCGGTTGGCGAACTCGTGGCGCTGGGCGCGCAGCGCGTCGGCCATATCCTGCACGGCATCCAGTTTGGTGCCGAGCGCTTCGACGGTGCTGACGTCGTGGAGCAAGACAACCTGGCCAAGATCCACCCCGTCGCGCACCACATCCGAGACGCGGGCAACGATCGCATTCGAGTTGGCTTCCAGCCTGATAGGAGCCGGTTCATGGTCTTTAATTGCCTTCACCAAACGCGGGTCGAGATCTGCCGACTCGTAGTGCCGGCCGATGATGTCCGCCAGCTCGGTGCGGTGCGGCAGTCCAAGCAATTGGCGTGCGGCCTTATTGCGCACGGTCACCGTGCCGTCCGTCCCCAGTCCGATCACGCCCTCGCTCACCCCGTACAGCACCGCTTGCTGATCACGCACTAGTTGAGCGATTTCCGCGGGCTCCAACCCCAGGGTCTGGCGCTTGAGGGTGCGCACGGTGAAGCGTCCGGCCAGGGTTGCCAGCAGCGCGGCAAGCACCGCGAACAGCACGATCCAGCCGAAGGAGGCAACCAGTGCACCGGTCAGCGACTCGGTGGCCACGCCCACCGACACCTCGCCGATAACCCGTCCGTCGACGGACCGGATGGGCACCTTGGCGCGCACCGATTCCCCGAGAGTGCCATGCTCGCGGGCAATGTCTTCCACGCCGCTTAACGCCACCGGATCGGTGGAGACCAGCTTTCCCAGCTCGTCCGGGTTCGGGTGGCTCAGTCGCAGGCCGCGGTCCTCGGTGATCACCACAAAGGTCGCCTGGCTTCCTTCACGCACGGCCTCAGCCAGTTCTTGCAGCCTTCCGTTGCGCAGCTCTTCGAGATCCAGCTCATCTTGCTGCGCATAGTCCGTCACCTCGCGCACCACCTCCGGCAAGGCGGCGACCGAACGCGCAATCCCCAGGGAGGTGTCTTCGCCCTGGTCGAAGACCCTGTTGTAGCTCACCAGCAGGGTCGCGGTTGTCACCAGCGCGAAAAGCACGCCGAGCACCACGAACTGCGGACGCATGATCCGCGAGGCAAAGTGCAAGGTGGCTGTGGAATGCGGCATCTGTCCAGCATAAACCGTCCGTGATTTTAATGAGCAAAAAGATTGCAAAAACCTAAAGGGATCAGAAAACGAACAACCCCGGATACGTGAGCGCCGCCACGTAACTTGGATAAGTGCCCGCACACCTGCTGGCATCATCACTTGCCACACACTTCAGGAGGTCGGCGCAATGCTAGTTGCTCTCGGATTCCTCATGATCATCACCTTCATGGCGCTGATTATGACCAAAAAAATGACGCCGCTCTTGGCGCTCATCCTCGTTCCCACCATCTTCGGCCTGTTCACCGGCGCCGGCTTTGGCCTCGGCGAGATGATCATGGACGCGATCAAGTCAATGTCGGGCACCGCCGCCCTGCTCATGTTCGCCATCATGTACTTCGGCATCATGATCGACGTGGGCCTGTTCGACCGGCTGGTTTCGGGAATCCAGAAGCTCGTGGGCAACGACCCGGCGAAGGTCGTCATCGGCACCGCGCTGCTGACCGCCATCATCTCGCTGGATGGCGACGGCTCCACCACCTTCATCGTGGTCACCGCCGCCCTGCTGCCCATCTACCAGCGCCTGGGCATGAGCCCGGTCGTGTTGACCTGTGTGGCCGGGCTGACCAACGGCACGCTGAACATCGTGCCGTGGGGCGGTCCAACCGCTCGCGCCGCGGCCGCCTTGGGCGTGGACGCGGCAGACATCTTCGTGCCGATGCTCCCATCGCTGGGCGTCGCGCTGATCGTGATTGCCATCTTCGCCTGGCAGCTGGGGCTCTCCGAGCGCCGCCGGCTGCAGAAGGATCGTCCCGAACTGTGGGGCACCGGCTTCGGAGGCGGAAACCTGGGCGGCGGCAAGCCCCAGGACGGCACCTCGCCTTCGGGCTCCTCGGTGGCAGTCCTTGAATCCGTGGCCCGCAAGGGGGACGGTTCGGAAGCCGCGACCATGGACGGCACCGTGCTCGATCCGCACCGCGAGACCCTGCGCCCGAAGATGTTCTACTTCAACCTGGCGCTCACCGTGGCCATCATGGTGCTGCTCATCGTCGACGTGCTGCCGCTGGCCTACCTGTTCATGGTCGGCACCGCCATCGCGCTGGTAGCCAACTTCCCGAAGGTCAACGACCAGGTGAAGATGATCGCCGCGCACTCCAGTGAAATCATCGCGGTGGTCTCCATGGTGCTCGGCGCGGCGGTACTCACCGGCGTGCTCTCCGGAACCGGCATGGTCGATGCGATGAGCCTCTGGCTGGTCAACATCATCCCGGATTCCCTGGGCCAGTACATGGCGGTCATCACCGGCTTGATTTCGATTCCGGCCACCTTCCTGATGAGCAACGACGCCTTCTACTTCGGCATTCTTCCGGTCCTCACCGAGGCCGGCGCGCACTTCGGCGTTCCTGCGGTGGATATGGCTCGCGCCTCCATCACCGGACAGCCGGTGCACATGCAATCTCCGCTCGTCCCGGCAATCCTCTTGCTGGTCTCGCTCTCTCGTGTGGATCTGGGCGATCACCACAAGAAGGTGCTGTGGCGTGCGGCCGTGGTCAGCCTGGTCATGCTCGCTTCGGGCGTGCTCTTCGGCGCAATCCACATGGGTTAAACCCCAAGGGCCTATTGGTCCGTCGTCAGCTAAGCTCCGCGGTACTCGGTATTTTTACCGAGTACCGCGGAGCTTGGTGTTTAAGCAGTCGAATTGATCCCGAGCTATGCGCTGACAGCCCTCACGGCAGGTTGCATGAAGCCAAACACCACGATATGCCGCCGTGCTCAGAAAGACATCGATACCGTCGCGCGCTGCTCATGCACTTCGTCAGCTCTTGCCGTTCCACGACTCAATGTCCGGAATCGGCGCCGCTGGAGGTAGCCCATCCCGCCTTAGTGAGGGTAGCCAGGGTTTGGGCTGAACTCTCGTCCGCCATGGCGGCGTCACGCACCCAGCTGATTGCCAACGCGGCGAGGAAGAGATCCCGTCCGCGCACTTCAGAACGCGCAGCTCCGTCTTTTTGGGCCGCAATCAGGAACTCGTCCGTCGTGGTGATGTACCCCTGGCAGGTGATTCCCAACGGGGAAGACTCTGTGCGGCTCGCAGCGCGGAGCGGTTCAGGCAAACCGTCGAAGGCGCCCGCCCAGTCGATCAAGGCGATAAGCCATTGCTCAAGACGATCGCCAGCGTCTCTAGTTTCCGACCGGATGGCATCGCGCCGCACCTCTAGCTCTTCGTCGCGCGCGGTGAGCAGGGCTGCGAGCAACGTCTCCCGATTGGGGAAGTGGCGGTACAAGGTACCCGCGCCCACTCCAGCCTTTTTGGCAATCGCATCGAGTGACCCTGAAACCCCATGCTCGGAAAAAAAGTGCGCCGCGGTATCGAGGATGTGGTCCCTGTTTCGCTGGGCGTCAGCCCGCGGGCTCCGACCTTTCCCTGCAGCAGATGTGGACATGAATTCACCCTTACCTTGACAAAGCGGAGACTGTCTCCATATAGTTATTTTCTAAGAGGAGACTATCTCCTTTTGCCTCGCTTGTCATCTGCGCGGTGCTCTCATTCGGCAACCCAACCACCATCAAATGCTGCTAAAGGATCCTTTCATGCCCGCTTCTTCCACTCATCAAATGCTCCTGGCACTGCAGGTAGCCAATGGTTATGGGGCGCAACCCGGCGCCTGGCGCCAGCCCGGCACCGAGCCCTCGGCATACACCGACATGGACGTCTTCGACCGTTATGCTCAGGCGGCCGAACGCGGAAAGATCCAGTTGATCTTCCTAGCCGATACACCCGCTCTCGATGTGGACCTCGAGCGAGAGGCTCCGCACCACGCCATCGATCCGCTCGTGGTTCTGAGCTCAATGGCGCGGGCGACCAAACGCATCGGACTCGTCGCGACGAGTTCAACCACACTCAACGAACCGTTTACCATCGCCCGGCAGTTCAAAGCCCTCGATGTTGCCAGCCACGGCCGGGCCGGCTGGAACGCTGTGCCTACCTCGCACCCGGCCGCCGCCGCCAACTACGGCATCACCTTGCCCTCACGCGAGCAGAAATATGAGCGCGCCCACGAGGTCATCCAGATCGTCCAGGCGCTCTGGGGAAGCTGGGGGATCGACGCATGGCTACGCGATGTTGAGCACAAGAGGTTCGCCGACATGTCCCAGATCCAGCCAGTGAACCTGCAAGGCCGCTACGTCGCCTCCGCCGGCCCCCTGGCGATTCCACCCTCCGAACAGGGACAGCCGGTAGTCTTTCAAGCCGGTGGTGGCGGAAATGGCCTCGAGATCGCCGGCCGCTACGCGAGTGGCGTATACGCGAATCCGTTCACCATCGAAGAAGGCCGCGCACACCGCAACGCCCTGCGTTCGGCAGCCGAACGGGCAGGCAGGAACCCGGACGAAGTGAAACTTTTCGCCGGATTCATGCCCAGCGTCGCCGCATCCCGACGGGCAGCCCTTGACCGCCGGCAAAGCCTGGACGAATCGGTTGACCTCAATCAACGAGTCCGGTATCTGGGCTCCATGCTCGGTCTGGCGCTTACCCCCGCTCAGCTCGATGAGCCCCTGACCGCACAACAAAAATCTTCGGCGCGCGCCAATCCGGGCGACCCGCGGGCACCGCATGCGCTCGAGCTGGCCCGGGAAGGGTGGACCCTGCGTGACGTGCTGGCGCACGGCGTCATCGACTACCACCCCGTCGTGCCCGGCACGGCCGCCGAGGTTGCCGACCATATGCAGCAATGGTTCGAAGCCGGCGCGTGCGACGGGTTCTCTCTGGCCATTGACGTATACGCGGACGGGATCGATGCGTTCGTCGACGAAGTCATCCCACTGCTGCAAGAACGGGGCCTGTTCCACAACGACTACGAAGGCACCACCCTGCGCGACCACCTCGGCGCCCCGGAACAGTACGGCCAGGATCCGCGCCTTTCCTGATTCCCGCTCCAGCACCTTCACGCACTCACCATTTAAGAAAGCACAAACATGCCCACTTTGAACTCTTCCACGACAGCCCATCCGCCCAATGACCACCAAGGAGATCGGCTCGCACCGGGAAGCGCCCTGGTGATCGGCCTGCTGATGGGGTCCACCTTCCTCGTGCTCCTGAACGAAATGCTGCTGGGAGTCGCGCTGCCCACCCTGATCGCCGACCTGGAAATCACCCCCTCGACAGGGCAGTGGCTGACGACGGGCTATCTGCTGACGCTGGCAGTGCTGATCCCCGCGACCGGGTTCGTCATGCGCCGCTTCCACATGCGCACGATCTTCCTCACCGCTATGGCACTGTTCATCATCGGAACCGCCGTCGCGGCCGCTGCACCGGGATTCGGCGTCCTGTTCACCGGTCGCATCATCCAAGCGGTGGGAACCGCCGTCTTCGTACCGCTGCTTATGACCACCGCCATGCGGCTGGTTCCTGAAGCACGCCGTGGCAGCGTCATGGCACTGGTCACCGCGGTGCCCGCGATTGCGCCTGCCCTCGGCCCAGGAATCTCCGGACTCGTACTTTCGGTCCTGCCGTGGCGGTGGCTGTTCATCCTCGTCTTGCCCATCGCCGTGATCGCGCTCATCCTGGGAGCGATCAAGCTCAAGAACATCACAACACCGGAACACGCGACTCTTGACGTGCTCTCCCTCGCCCTATCCGCTCTCGGCTTCGGCGCCTTGATCTTCGGCCTTTCCTCAATCGGAGAGTCCGCTTCCGGCCACGCGCCCATCTCGCCCGCCATCCCCATCACGGTCGGCGTCCTGGGCGTCGCCGCATTCGCCTTCCGCCAGGCAGCCCTCCGCCGGCGAAACCGCGACCCGTTCCTGGACATGCGCGTTTTCCAGTCGAAGTCGTTCGTCGTGCCGCTGCTGGTCATGGTGTTCATCGCGCTGAACGCCTTCGGCATTGGCCTGGTCCTCCCCCTCGTCCTCACCGGGGCGTTGGGATTGGGCACATTGGCCATCGGGCTCTTCCTCGTCCCGGGCGGCGCCGTGATCGCGCTCGTTTCCGCAGCGGGCGGGCGGATCTACGATCGTTTCGGACCACGGCCACTGGTCATCCCCGGCGGAGTTATCTGGGCAGCGAGCATCTGGTTCCTCAGCACACTCAATGAGCGCAACAGCGTCTGGTTGTACCTCGCCGCCTACCTTGTCCTCTCTGCATCCCAGGCGATGATGTGGGCTCCGATAACCACCTTGGCCCTATCGTCTTTGCGCCCCGAGCTCTACCCGTACGGGAGCGCAGCGTTCACCACCGCGCAGCAACTTGCCGGTGCCGCTGGTGGCGCGGTTCTCGTGGCCATGTACACGATCGGTGCAAACGCGGCACAGGCCGGAGCCTTGACCGTTTCGCAAACCGTCGCCGCAGGACAAACGGCGTTCACCACGGCCGGTGTCATTGCGATCTTGGCCGTCATCGGCACCTTGCTTCTCGGAAAGCGCCGCCACCCCGCCCCACTGACCGGCTCCACAACCGATAAATAACCGTAGCGTCAACTATCGCCGAGATCATCGGATCAATCCCTCGACCAAGCAGTAGCATCAGCTGGCCGCGCCGCGCACAACGGCAAAGCCAGCTGTTGTCGCACGCCAATTGCGCAACGAAATCCTACTGGTAAACCGCTGTCGGCTGAACGAGGAAAATGACAAAATTCTCTGTTTAAGGATGTTTATTCCAAAAGCTCTCCGACGCCGCGAAGGTTTACTTCACCGAGTCTGACTATGTGCAGGTATTGATCCGGTGCTTCTTGTTCAGCGGTATCCCGACTGCAATATAGGGCCGTGGGCTGTGGAGACTCCATGATCCCGAAGACTGGATTTCCATCGGCATCCTCATCGTACGGTAACAAAGTGGTATGCATGAGATACAGAACTCTGACTCCTGCCAGGTCACTGCTCTCAGCATCCTGCACCTTTCGTGCTTCCCAGCTGACTTCAGTGACTTGGTAATTTTCTTGAATCGCAAAGCATTCACGCTCACTGGCCACGACCGCGATTATTGGCTCTATGTATTCTAGATCCGCAAACGGGCTGGGTTGATTACCGTAGACAACGTAGACCATCGGTTTCTCTGAAGATTTGGATTCAAGTAGAATCTTGATTTTTGTCAGCATGTTGCTTACGGACGGCATGAAGCCCCCCTTCTGTACGGGAGCATAGGCACCAGCATAGTAAGTCTTGCCGTTGCAGACTATAGTCCAGAGAGTGCGGCCTGACCAGGCGGTTTTTTCACAGATTTACATGACAGTGCGTGATTTGTCTGTTCGAAGACGGCAGGGCAATAGGTGCCGTTATGGCTACCGGCTTTTATCTTTTTGGCTGGCTGGCTAATTTCAGGGCCACCCTTGTCCCACCAGGCCAACCGCTTAAATCGTGCCTGCGAAGAATGTTTGATCGCAGTGACTTTCTTGGTGCAATAGGTAGTGGATTTGAAGCCACCCGTCCCGTAATTCGGCTGTTGCTTAACCACTTGCTAGATGCGTCTTGGTAGCAATTCGAGGACGCAAATAAGCCTTCACGATTCGGCACTGCCCACTCTTCATTCAAGCTACCTCGCCATTCAAGCTTGCTTAGCCGAAACCTTAAATCACGCGTACCAAGGTGGACGGTAATCAAAAGGAGGGTCCTCGCCCACTCGGCCGTCGATCGCTTCTCGCAGCAAGTCCGCGTGCCCGGTATGCCGGCCGTATTCTTCGATCACATCGCAGATTATTCGTCGTACGCTTGCGTGTTTCCCCTCGTATTCCAAGGCAGAGGGCGCATCGAGTTCACCCGCGGCAACTACCTGAGCCTGAACCTCCCTGCTCTTTAGCACTGCCTTGTCATAGCGCGTATAAAGTGCTTCCGGATTCTCTTCGGCGTTCACCGCGAAATGGTCGCGCCCCTCGGCAGAGAATTCAAGCACGATCTCCGGGCGTCCGCGGCCGATCAAGTAGGCAAAATTTTCGTCTTCGACCACCGCCAGATGCTGCAGCAGTCCACCGAGGCTCAGCTCGCTGCTCGGCAGCCTCGCCGCCAACTGCCCGATGTCCAGGCCGTCGGCCTTATACCTGAAGGTGGTGCGCAACCGGTCGAGCATGCTGAGCAGGTGCGCTTCCTCGGTGCCGTCCATTGGCGGCTCCCAGGGAGGGAAGTTTTCCATGGTGTACTCCTGTGCAGGATATGTGAGTTGGCGTACCAAACTGGTTTCGCCGGCCCATGAATTGAATAATTAGAAGTATGCCCCTAACCGCCACAGCTTTGGAAGCCCCGCACTGGATGCAACGTGCCGCCGCGCATGAGGTCCGCGCGAGAGCTTTTGGCGAACCATTTGTCCAGCGCAGGATGACCGGGGCCAAACATCCCATCGAGGATTTCCTTTTCACCTACTACACGCAGAAACCCGGCCAGCTCTATCGTTGGCACCCGGGCGTCGGCGTGGTGCTGCTTGGCGAGCAGGCCCGAGAACGTGAAGATTGGAAGTTCTACCGCAGCACGGAAACCCCGGCAGGACCGGGGGTAGAACTCGATATTGAGAAATTCTCCGAGTCACGGGCCAGGGTGATCGAATTCGCCCGCATCCTGCTGCGCAATACGGCACAGAAGCCGGCCAATTTCTCCTGCTTCGGATTGCATGAATGGGCGATGGCCTACAAATCCGAGGTCAACGGGATACGCCACGAATACCTGCCGCTTCGCCTCGGCGCGACGGGCACGGACGAGGTCGTAGAAAACCACAAGATCCGTTGCACGCACTTTGATGCCTTCCGCTTCTACACTCCGGAGGCGGTGCCGCTCAACGAGTTGCAGCCAACCCGTGAGACGCAACGCGACCTGGAACAGCCCGGCTGCCTGCATGGAAATATGGACCTGTATAAATGGGCCTATAAGTTGAGCCCTGCGGTTCCCAGCGCTCTGGTCATGGACTGCTTCGAACTGGCCTGGGATATCCGCACCATGGACATGCAGGCTTCCCCCTACGACCTTGGGGATTGGGGCCAAGAGCCGATCCAAATCGAGACTCCCGAGGGCAAAGCGCAATATGTTCGGCTGCAAAAGGAGTTCGCCCTGCGGGCGGAGAAGCTGCGGATGGAACTATTGCAGGTGGTGCTCAGCCTGCCAATTGCCTCGGAACGCTAGCGTGTTGGGCTAAAAGGGAAGCACAATTGGTTCATGGGACGACTGAAGAATCGGAAGGCGCACACGGGTCTGGTTTTCGTAGCTCCGCTACTGGCCGGGCTGCTGCTCGCTGGTTGCGCCAGTTCGGCTCCCACCGCGGGCACCTCACCCGTTGGCGCTGACGCAGAGCTCAAGATCAGCATCAGCTTCGAGGGGAAGTCCGTCGACAGCGAATACCATCTATCCTGCCGCGGCGCCCAGGCCGCTGATTCTAGTACGCTGCCCGAGTCGAATGCCGCCTGTGCCTTATTGGCCAAGAATCCCGAAGTGCTCACCCCGCAACGCTCGCCGCAGCAAAGCTGCACCGAGATCTATGGCGGGCCCGCGACGGCAAGGATCAGCGGAATATTAGGTGGGAAGCAAGTCGATACGAGCTTCGACCGCCACAATGGCTGCGCGATTAGCGAATGGGATGCATTGGCCCCGCTGCTGGGCGAGGGCATGAAATAACCCGCTATATCCTCCTCTAGATGCCACCACGGATAGCTCCAGCGACTAGAATAGGAAGACTATGGAGTTCTTCCTGCTGATCATCGCGCTGCTGTTCGCCACTATTTTGATTGTCGGGCTGGGTGAGCGCATCAAGCTCCCCTATCCAATCCTGATGCTCATCCTTGCCACCTTGGCCGGTTTCCTCCCGTTCATGCCTGAACTGCATATCGATCCAGCGTTGATCCTGCCCATCTTCCTGCCGCCGCTGCTCTTTGCCACCGCGCAGCGCAGCTCCTGGTCGGTGTTCCGGCTGCGCTGGAAAGCGCTGATCCGCCTCGCGGTGGTGCTGATCGTGGTAACCGCCGGCGCGGTGGCGGCAACCTCGCTGGCTTTCGCCCCCTTCTTGTCGGTTCCCTTGGCGATCGCCCTCGGCGCCATCGTCGCCCCGCCGGACCCGGTAGCGGTGGATGCGATTGCGACGAAGGTGAAAATGCCGCGGCGGCTCACCTCCCTGCTGGAGACCGAGGGGCTGTTCAATGACGCGATGGCCATCGTGCTCTTCCAGCTTGCGGTCACCGCCACGCTTAACGGCACCGAGGTCGGCTTGGACCTCATTCCGAAATTCTTGATCGGCGCGGCGGTGGCCATCATCGTGGGCATCGCCATGGCCTGGGTTGTCGGTTGGCTGAACCGCTTCGTGCCTAATCTGGCGGCGCGCTGCGCGGCAACCTTGGTGGCACCCTACGCCGTCTACATGCTGGCCGAGGAAGTCCATGCCTCCGGAGTGGTCGCGGTCGTGGTGCTGGCCCTGGAGCTGGGACGCCGCGACCGTCCGCAGGACTCGCAAGAACGGTTGACCCGGCACGCCTTCTGGGAAGTGCTCGAAATGCTGGCCACCGGTCTGGCCTTTGGCCTCATGGGCCTGGAGATGAACTCGGTCATCCAGGAAGAGGGCAGCAACCTGCTCGGGTTCATTCCCGGCATCCTTGCCATCTGTGTCGTAGTGATCCTGGTTCGGACGCTCTGGATGTTCGGCACCTACTATCTGCCAAATGCCCGGCGCGGGATGGAGAAGGTCTCCGCGGCCAAGGATTCGCTGGTGCTCACCTGGTGCGGCATGCGCGGACTGGCCACCCTTGCTCTCGCCTTGGCCCTGCCGAAGTTCACCGCGGAAGGCACCCCCATCGAGGGAAGGAACTTCGTGGTGGTCGCCGCCTGCTCCGTACTGCTCGCCACCCTCGTAGTCCCGGGGCTGACGCTGCCGATGCTGATGCGGGCGCTCAAGCTGCGCGGCAATGACCAGGCCACCAAAAAGGCCCGCCGCGCGCTCGCTCGCCGGGCCGAAGAAGTTGCGGTGCAGACCCTGAAGAAGAATCTTGAGCTGCAGCAGCTGCCGGAGAACTACCGCCATGTGGTCACCCGACGCATGCACGACCTGCACAACATCTTGCTGACCGATCCGGATACGCATGACGCGATCACCGATGAAAAATACACCCAGCTGCGCGCGGTGATCACCAAGGCCGACGCGATTCAGTCCACGGCGCTGGCGGCGGCCCGCGACGAGTTGCTCCGCGCCCGGCGCGAACCCGGGGTTGATCCGCATATGGTTGACCAGATCATGCAGCGCCTTGATATGCGCACGGCCACCTTGGACCGCTAGCACGCAAAAGGGTGGCCGTAACCTGTTAATGGTTCCGGCCACCCTAGTGCGTCTCTATACGCGTTTAGACTGCGGCGCGTTCGAGACGAACAATCACCTCGTAGTGATTGGTCTGCGGGAACATGTCCATCACCCGGGCCTGCTTAGCGGTGAACTTGTCTAGCCGTGCAAGATCCCGGGCCAGCGAAACCGAATTGCAGCTGGAGTACACCACATGCTGCACGGTCGAATCGTTGAGCCACTGTGCCAGCTCGGCCGAGATGCCCCGACGCGGCGGATTGACGATGACCGCTTCCGGCGCCTGCCCGGCGGATAGCGCGAAGTCGGTGGCGTCCATTGCGGTGAACGTCGTGTTCTCCAAGCCCATCTCCTCCACCGCGACCTGCGCCGCAGCCACCGCCTCGGTGCTGGTTTCGATTCCCTGCACCCGACGCCCGCCTTCGGCGCAGTGCAGCGCGAAGCCGCCTACCCCGCTGTACAGGTCCCAGAGGCTGGCAGGATTTGCATCGGTGATCCACTGGCGAGCCTGGCGGTACAGCGCGGCGGCAATCTCGGTGTTCGTCTGGAAGAACCCCTGCGGACGCAGGTGCATCGGCACGCCGTTCAGTCCGAATTCCAAGGTGGTGCGGCGGGTGAGGATGATTTCTTCTTCACCCTCCAAGACGGCCTTGTGCTCGGGCAGGAAGTTCACCGAAACCACGCTGTGGCGCGGGAGCAGCTCGAGGAATTGAGGCAGTGAATCGCGAAGAGCCACGAAGTGCTTCTTAGTGCGCAGCACCCAGCGCACCATGACCGCTCCGGTGTCCGAAAGAGTGAGGATGACGTGCTTGAGCTGCCCCTTGCCCTTGGGCACGTCATAGGGGATGAGCTTCAGTTCCTTGATGAAGCGCTCGATCACCGGGAACAGCGCGCGCAGTTCGGGAGCGCAAACCCCACAGTTGCGCAGGTCTACGCCGTGGCCGTCGGCGTCGAGAATTCCGATGGTCGGATTCTCGGTGGTTCCGGAGATCACCATTTTCGCCTTATTGCGGAAGCCCGATTCTGAGCTGGCTTGCGGCGGCAAGAATTGCAGGTCTGGGAACTGCGCGAGCGCGGTGGCGCAGTGGTCGGCTTTGGCCTGGAGCTGGTCAACGTACGGCACCGTCATTTGGGTGCATGAACGGCAACGTCCGGCGGAGAAGTAAAGGCATTCCATGGTGTCTCCAATTTTAGCGAAGAAGCCTGCGCCTGGGGCGCAAAGAGATTTCGGCGGTTATTGACCGCAAATTTTCAGCTTTCCCCGATATGCTCACTAGCAGATCGACATTCGGCAGGAACTTCACCGCTACCGGAAAACCGCGGATCATTGAAAGGAAAGATGGCACTTCGACACGGGCATTCCACGCAACGACGTGGCTACGCATTGCTAGCGCTCCCCTTGGCCGCCGTACTTGGAGCTTGCAGCAGTTGCGCTTCTTCAGTCCCCCAAGCAGACCCCGTGCCCTCGGCCGCCTCTTCCACTAGCCCGCCAAATTTGCCGGTGCAAAGTCCGGCTGCTGCCCCCTCCAGCACGCAGAGCAAGCCATCTGCCGCCACCAGTTCCAGCACGAGCTTGGCAACCAAGCCCGCCACAAGCGCGAGCGCCAGGTCGACGTCGAATCCGGCAGCTTCCCAAGGAAGCCTTGCCCCATTGTCGAGTGCGGCCACCTCTGGATCTGCCAGCATCAAGCCGTTGACCCAAAGCGGACCGATCCATTCGACCTCAACCACCGCTCTTTTTGCGGCGGTTGCCGAAGGCGAAGTCGGCTCGGTGCGCAAAGCTTTGAAGGACGGCGCCGAGCTGGATGCCAAAGACGGACGGGGAAATACTCCGCTGATGCGCGCGGTGCTCAACCGCGATGACCAGATCGCCAAGCTGCTGCTTGCCGATGGGGCGAATCCGAACTCAAAGAACAAGTCCCAGGAATCACCGTTCCTGCGAGCCAGCGCCTTTGGCCTCGAAGACGTGCTGCGTTCGGCACTGGCCCACGGCGCCGATGTAAACAGCGTCGACCGGCTGGGCAGCACCGCCTTGTTCGTGGCTAGCGAAGCCGGACAGGTGGAATCGGTTCGTGTCCTGCTGCAGCACGATATCCCCCTGGACAAGGTCAATGATCTTGGTTGGAGCGCACTGCATGTGACCATCTCCCTGGGCCAGGGCTCGAATAATTCGCTGTCCATAGCCCGCCTGCTCTTGGCAGCCGGAGCTAATCCGCACCTGACCGATCCTTCCGGATCCGACGCCTTCGAACTTGCCGAGAAGCGCAATCAGCCGCAGATGCTCTCCGCCCTGCGCAACTCCAGCAAATAGCGGCGAGTTCTGCTACAGGGCGTCGACGTAGAACCAGGCTCCGTCTTCCCGCACGAACGAGCTGGCTTCTCGTTGGCTGTCCCGATCCTGCCCGAGGCTGTAGTGCGCCTCGAATTCCACGACTCCACGCGTCGCGGTGGCGCCGCCCGAGCGGGTTGCATGGATCTCCAGGCCCAGCCAGCGCATGTGGGCATCCAGCTCCAGTTCCTTGGGCCGGGTGGTCTCATGCCAGGTCTCAAGCAAATACCGGTGCAGCCCCAAGGCAAAGGCGCTATAGCGCGAGCGCATCAGCTCTTCTGCGGTGTCGGGCAGCGCTGACCGGTTGGTCCGTCCGTCATGAAAGGGCTGGCAGCATTGCGCGTAGCTGCGCTGCGCTGCGTCTAATTCACGGCAGGGACAGCGGGTTTCCTTGGAGTTTTGCACGTATCCAGCTTACTTGCCCGCTCCGGTGACCCAGCCCACGAGCCGAATATCACACGTCTTAATCGCCGCTAAAGCGGTAGTTGCACACACCCCTGCGTTTTGCGCGTCACATACCCGGTAGACTTGTAAAGCAAGCTCGCGGAGCGCCAAATCCCCCTGGTGTGAGACGGCAACTCCGTGTGGCATTTAACTTAACCTCGCCAACAGGAGATATGCCGGATGCCCCGCATCGTTGTAGATGTCATGCTCAAGCCAGAAATCCTTGACCCTCAGGGCAAGGCCATCGCGGGAGCACTTCCCCGCCTAGGCTTCACCTCCTTCGAAGCTGTCCGCCAGGGCAAGCGCTTTGAACTCACCGTCAACGGCGAGGTGACCGAAGAAATCCTCGCCCAGGCGCGCGAAGCGGCGGAGACCCTGCTGTCGAACCCGGTCATCGAGGACGTTGTCAACGTCGAGGTAGTCGAAGACTAATGAGCACAGATCTTCCCTTGATTGGCGACTACTCGACGCCAACTTCCGAACTTTCCGGAGCGCGCATCGGCGTGGTGACCTTCCCGGGCACCCTCGATGACCGCGACGCCGCTCGTGCGGTGCGCGCAGCCGGTGCCGAAGCGGTGTCCCTGTGGCACGCCGACACCGAGCTGCAGGACGTTGACGCCGTGGTGATTCCCGGTGGCTTCTCCTACGGCGACTACCTGCGCGCCGGCGCGATCTCCCGTTTCGCACCGATGATGTCCAAGATCGTCGATGCTGCGAACTCCGAAGCCAAGCTACCCGTGCTGGGCATTTGCAACGGTTTCCAGATCCTCACCGAGTCGCACCTGCTGCCCGGTTCGATGATCAAGAACGACCACCTGAAGTTCCTCTGCCGCGATCAGCTGCTGCGCGTGGAGAACAACCAGACCGCCTGGACCAACGGCTACGAGCCGGGCCAGGAAATCACCATCGTGCTGAAGAACCAGGACGGCCAGTACGTGGCCGACGAGAAGACCCTGGACATGCTCGAGGCCGAGAACCGCGTGGCGTTCAGCTACGTGGGCTGGAACCCGAACGGCTCGCGCCGTTCGATCGCCGGCATCTCCAATGCGGCGGGCAACGTGGTGGGCCTCATGCCTCACCCGGAGCACGCCATCGAGGCCGGTTTCGGTCCGGATCACCGCGGCACCGACGGTCTGACGTTCTTCACCAGTGTTTTGACCCACCTCGTTGGAGGCAAGAAGTGAGCCAGGAAGTGACCAAGGAATTCAATATCGACACCGTCGATAACGCGGCCGGTACCCCGAATGTGGAACTGCCGTGGGCCGAGCTGGGCCTGAAGGACAACGAGTTCGCGGAGATCGTCAAGATCCTGGGCCGCCGCCCGACCGCGGCCGAATTGGCCATGTACTCGGTGATGTGGTCCGAGCACTGCTCGTACAAGTCCACCAAGAACCACCTGCGCCAGTTCGGCGACAAGGTCACCGAAGAGATGAAGAAGGACCTGATGGTCGGCATCGGCGAAAACGCCGGCGTCACCGACCTGGGCGACGGCTGGGCCGTGACCTTCAAGATCGAATCGCACAACTCCCCCTCCTTCGTCGAACCGCACCAGGGTGCGGCCACCGGCATCGGCGGCATCGTGCGCGATATCATCTCCATGGGCGCCCGCCCGATCGCCGTGATGGACCCCTTGCGCTTCGGCGCGATCGACCACCCCGATAGCCAGCGCGTGGTGCACGGCGTGGTCTCCGGCATCGGCAGCTACGGCAACTCGCTGGGCCTGCCGAACATCGGCGGCGAAACCGTCTTCGACCCGATCTACCAGGGCAACCCGCTGGTCAACGCGCTGGCAGTCGGCGCATTGCGCCACGAAGACCTGCGCCTGGCCAACGCCTCGGGCGTGGGCAACAAGGTGGTGCTCTTCGGTGCGCGCACCGGCGGCGACGGCATCGGCGGCGCCTCGGTGCTGGCTTCCGAGTCCTTCGACGACACCAAGCCTTCCAAGCGCCCGGCCGTGCAGGTCGGTGACCCCTTCGCCGAGAAGGTGCTCATCGAATGCTGCCTGGACCTGTTCAAGGCCTCCCTGGTCGAGGGCATCCAGGACCTGGGTGCCGCCGGCATCTCCTGCGCCACTTCCGAACTCGCCTCCAACGGCGAGGGCGGCATGCGTGTCGAGCTGACCGATGTGCTGCTTCGCGACCCGACCCTGACCCCGGGCGAAATCCTGATGTCGGAGTCCCAGGAACGCATGATGGCCGTGGTCACCCCGGAGAACGTCGCGGCTTTCGAAGCCGTCATGGACAAGTACTCCGTGGAGTACTCCTGGCTCGGCGAGGTCACCGACACCAACCGCCTGATCATCACCTGGGATGGCGAAGTCATCGTGGACGTGGACCCGAAGACCGTCGCCCACGACGGCCCGGTGTACGACCGTCCGTATGCTCGCCCAAGCTGGCAGGACGCCCTGCAGGCAGATACCTTCAAGGCGTCGGAGGCCGGAGCGAACCTTCCGGCTACCGGTGACGAGCTGAAGGCTGCGCTGCTCGAGCTGATCGCCAGCCCGAATATGTGCGACAAGTCCTGGATCACCCGCCAGTACGACCGCTATGTCGGTGGCAACACCGCCCTGGCTTCCCCGGATGATGCAGGCGTGGTCCGCATCGATGAGGAAACCGGGCTTGGCGTAGCCATCGCTACCGATGCCAACGGCCGCTACACCTACCTGGACCCTTACCTGGGTGCCCAGCTGGCGCTGGCCGAGTCCTACCGCAACGTCGCCACCTCCGGCGCGATCCCTGCGGCGGTCTCGGACTGCCTGAACTACGGTTCCCCCGAGGATCCGGATGTCATGTGGCAGCTGGCCGAAGGCATCCGCGGCCTATCCGACGCCTGCAAGGTGCTCGGAGTACCGGTGACCGGCGGCAACGTCTCGCTGTACAACCAGACCGGCACCACCGCGATCCACCCAACCCCGGTCGTGGCAACCCTGGGCAAGCTGGACGACGTGGCACGCCGCACCCCATCGGGGTGGCGCGAAGAGGCAGACGGCCAGGCAATCTACCTGATCGGTGAGACCTTCGACGAGCTGGACGGCTCAGAGTTCGCCAACCTGCGCGGACACCTCGGCGGCTTGCCACCGAAGGTGGATCTGGAGGTTGAGAAGGAACTGGGCGCGATCCTGATCAACGCCAGCCGCGACGGCATGGTCGACGCGGCGCATGACCTCTCCGAGGGCGGCCTTGCGGCCGCGCTGTCGGAAATGGTCCTGCGCTACGGTGTCGGTGCCCGGGTGGCCCTGGACGACATCAAGAAGCGTGACGGTGTCGATTCATTCACCGCACTGTTCTCCGAATCGCAGTCTCGCGCACTGGTTGCGGTTCCGCGCAGCGAAGAGGTCCGCTTCAACGACATGACCGGCGCCCGCGGTGTAACCGTGGCTCGCCTGGGCATCGTCGATGCGGAATCGAATGCCCTGGAGGTGCAGGGTGAATTCACCGTGTCCGTCGAGGACCTGCGTGCCGCGCACGAAGGCACCATGGAGAAGTACTTCGGCTAAGCCTCCGCGCTAATAGCGCAATACGGCGAACAGCCCGTTTCCTCGGTGAGGAAACGGGCTGTTCGCCGTATTCATGCCGGTTCGAGGTGCTCCCCGCCAGCTCGGGACCTAGCTCTTCTAGTGATGCTTGTGCTCATCGTGCTCCTTGCGCGATGCCGACTTCTTGGCATCATGCTGGGCACGAAGGTCTTCGGCGTCATGCTGCTCGGCGGCTTTCTCCTGCTGAATCACTTGAGCGAAAAGCTTCTCCATCTCCTTGGCGACACCAGCTGCGGACGCCGGATTCTGGCCGGTGACCAGACGCTCGTCGACGACAACCTTTTCTTCGAAGTTTTCAGCCGCTTCGTGAATGGCACCTTGTTCAACCAGCCTGTCGACAAGGAGGAACGGGACGACCTTGTCCTTGCCGACTGCGACCTCTTCTTCGTTGGTGAATGCCGCGACGGTTCGCCCTTCGATGAGGCGCAATCCATTTTTCAATTCGACGTCGAGCAATCCAGCAGAACCGTGGCAAACCGCACCGACTAGTCCCCCTGCGTCGTAGACGCTGGCTACAAGTTTCTGCAGCCCTTCATGCTCAGGGAAGTCCCACATGGTCCCATGTCCACCGACCAGGTAAACGCCGTCATATTGTTCGGGGTCCACAACCTCGACTCGCGCGGTGTTGTAAAGGCCCGCCCGCGTAGCCTCATTCTGCGTGAATGCCACTTGGATCGGGTCGTCGGTATCTACCGTATCCTGCGGTGGTTGTCCGCCCTTGATCGAGGCAAAGTCTACGAAATGCCCGGAGTCCTTGAATACTTTCCATGGATGCGCGGCCTCGGCCACGTTGTATCCGGTTTTTTCTCCCGTGTCGCCGATCTCGGAAACACTGGTTAGTACCATGAGGATTTTCTTCATGACGTGCTCCTTTCACCCGATCCCCAGCCTAGGCAGGCGCTCTTCATCTGGCTACCTATTCCAGATAGCTTTCGGCTAAGTCTCAGGAAATGCCTTGAGCGGGGCTAAGAATTTTTGCCCCTTTGAAGTCCGTCATCCTTGAGCGAAATTGGCGCATTCGAAAGACAGGACCGCTGGGAGTCGTTGCGGAACCTTGCCTTGCCTTCCCTGTGGGGCTTGTTTGCTCCCTCCAGACAGCGCACACTCGGATCAAGAACATTTCCAGTGGACGCAAGAGTCGGGAGCACAGGTCGTGTCAAAGCATCACAGATACAGCAAGCACACTCCACAACTGGTCGTGTCCGCACCTGAGCATTTCATCCTGCAGGCGGTCAATCGTGCCGAAAGGGCAGGCGGCAAACTCGGCTACAAGATAGCCAAGAAGGAACTGAAGAACGCGCAGCATGAAGGGCTCGAGCTTTCCGAGCAACAGACCGACGAACTGCTCCAGGCCGCCGAACGCGCCGGAGCTGCGGCAGCATTGGCCGCGGCACGACGCGTGTTAGGCAAGAGCGTTCACGGGAGGCAGGACATATATCCCGGCGAGAACTCCGAGAATAAGACGCCCCGCCCCGAACTCACCGAGCCAACTCCTCTCAGCCACGGCATGGGCCAACACGTGTTGACGGTTAAACGCGTGAAGCATTTGAGTTCGGAAATGATCCGGGTGATCGCCGGAGCCGATCGACTTGCCGGATTCCGCCCGAACGGCAAGGCGGATCAGTACGTCAAGGTGTACTTTGCCGATCGCGAACTGGGGCTCACCGCCCCCTACGATTTGAAGGCATTGCGCCACCGGCTGCCCCGCGAGCAGGTTCCACGCTCACGTTCCTACACCATCCGCTGGGTCGACCGGTCGGCAGAAGAGCTGGCCATTGACTTCGTGGTGCATGGAGACCGTGGTTATGGCGGTTCGTGGGCCGCCAAGGTACTGCCGGGAGACCCACTGGTAATCTCGGACCCACGTGGCAAATTCACGCCGAGCTCGAAGGCCGGGAATTATCTGTTCGCAGCCGACGAGGCGGGAATTCCGGCCGTTTCCGTGGCTTTGAGTATGCTGCGTGCGGATGCGCAAGGAATTGCGCTGCTGGAAGTGGCCGGGGCCGCGAGCGAGTTTGAAATCGAGCATCCCGCCGGGATCGAACTGCGCTGGCTGCACCGAGACGGCCTACGCCCCGGAACCAGCGATCTGCTCCCTCCGGCGCTTCTTGCGCTGGGTCAACCCAACCCCGGGACAAGCGTGATGGCGCACGCCGAACGATCCACCGCGAAAGCCATCTCGAATATCACCGCCCAATGGGGCCTGAATAAGAAGTACGTCCACGTTTCTTCGTACTGGACGCTGCGGCGCTAGCGTTAGCGCCGCAGGTCACTGGACGTCACCGTAGGGAGCGGTATCTTTTCGAAGCGAAGCGAGGATCAATCGATGGCTCGGCTCCCCCGCGCCCGGCGACTGCTCAGCGCCATCGGCGGGTTGCTATTGGTCGTTATCGGGCTTGCGCTGATAACCGACTCGGCAACTTCCGTATCGCTCATCGTCCTCTTGCTGTGCTCGGGGTCGATTCTCACCGACCTAATGCGCCTACCGGCCGCGTGGCAGGTAAGCAGCCGGTGCGTGGCGCACTGACCGTGCTGGTTGGATTATTTGGTTCGGTTCTGGTCATCATCTGGCCCCGGCCATCGCTTTGGGTACTCGGCGCAGCTTTTGCGGGTGGCTAGTTCTCCTGGGACTGCACCGTCTTTGCGAAACTTTTGAACACCGGCTTCCCAAGACTCCACGGTGGCTTCCCTGCTGGGACAGACGGGGCTCACCTTTGCTCCCGCCGGCTGCCTCGTGCTTCTGCTTGCCACCGGCGCCGCCACCGCATGGCTCTATTCCAGCAATGCACAGGCGGTCATGCGGCCCTTTTCGGTGCGGCTCGTGCCGAGAGATATGCTCCTGAACTGGAGGTACTCGATACTGCCGGATGGCTCCGGCAACGGACCTGACTCGACTTGCGACAGGATACAAGGACGAGGCTTAGGGAAAGATCGTCACCAGCCATATTGCCTCCGCCTGGGAGAAGATCTACCCCGAGTTGGAGATCGCCGCGCAACAGAACTCATCGGCCCGCTCCGCTGTCGAGCACATCTCACAGTTGCGCTTCTTCGGCAAAGACGTACCCGCCGCGCTGTCCACCAGCTCTCGACTATTCGACGCGTGCGCAGCCGGAAGCGATCTGCTCTAACGCGAATATGACGGGCTGGATCATCTGGGGCTCGTCGGAGAAAATTCACCGTTGAACCATGATCTCGTGCAATGGACCAAGGAATTGCTGGCGGGGGAACAAGAACGTGGAAACTGCACCCGCCAACTAGCCATCGGGCGAAGTTCCGGACTGTGACCTGCAATTCGGGCCTCTCGCTGCGCTAATCAAGGGCGATCCGTTTCTCCAACTCGGAAGTCTGATGTGGAGCTCAACGGCAGAACCGAATTGCCGATCGAGGCAGAGACGTTTCGTTCGCCAACGCCCACCCGTCCAAATTCCAATGCCGTGAAGCATTCGAATGACCGTGGGTCTGAACGATTCAAGACAAGGTGTGTCAGATCAGGAGTTCTCTACTAATTACTCCCTCTGGATCGCGGCTCGAAACATCTCACAACTGAACACGCAGGTGAACCCCTCGACTTGTCGGTAGCAACGAATAGAGTTCTACCGGTGGAGGACAAATCCACCTAATCAATACCGAAGCAGGAGAACTCCCCGGGCATGCGCTTATCGCGACGAATTATATCCATCACGCTGGTAGCCGCCACCCTTGCCGTGGGTACTTGCGCGTCGCTGGGATCATTTGAGCTTTCAGACTTGGTCTCCGAGCCTGCTGCCCAGACGGCAACCACACTGGGCGACAAAGAAGAGTTCGCCAAATCCCTCACGCTGCTTGAACAGATCGATCGCAAGGGGCGAGCGCCGAAAACCGGATATGCACGGGAACTATTCGGCAAAGGCTGGAAGGACCCGGACCGCAACGGCTGCGATGCACGAAACGATATCTTGGCCCGCGATCTGGAAGATATTGCCTTCAAGCCGGCACGGGTCGATTGCGTGGTATTGAGCGGCACCTTCCATGATCCGTATACGGGAGAAACCATTGAGTTCCGGCGCGGGCAAGGAACCAGCTCCGAAGTCCAGATTGATCACGTAGTCGCGTTGTCTGATGCGTGGCAAAAGGGCGCACAGAAATGGGACGCACAGACTCGGCTCGAATTCGCCAATGACCCGTTGAACCTTCTTGCCTCGGATGGGTCGGCAAATGCCTCCAAAGGTGACAAGGATGCAGCTACCTGGCTTCCACCAAACAAGAGCTTCCGCTGTGCTTACGTTTCACGCCAAACTCAGGTGAAGGCAAAATATGGCGCGTGGATGACCCCGGCTGAGCACACTTCCATTGCCAAAATCCTCAGGTCATGCCTGTAAAACTCAGGCAATCGCCTCGCCATCATACAAAAGGATGAGGGCAATAGGCCGTAATTGCACCAAAAGTTTTATATTCAAATCGGTGAACCTGTGGCAGAATTGTATTAGTCCAGCGTTTTGGGAATAGCTCATGGCGCGACGAACACGAATCAACAGAAACTGGTGCACCATGAAGGCACGACTGCTCGGCTCGATACTTCTAGCCGCCAGCGTCTGCGTCTTCATGCTCGCCCTGGACGTCCAGCAACGCGAGATCGCGACCGCCTGCTGGGTGACCTCATCGCTGATGTTCATTGTCTCGGCAATGATTCTGGTGACCAGCACGCTGGATAGATCCGAAGTAACCGCCGGCGATCCGCGCCGCCGAAAGGTCTAGCGAACTAGGCTTTCTTTACGATGGAAGACTTCAGTTCCATGGGACCGAAGCCATCGACCTTGGCGAAGATATCATGGTCACCGCTGCCCGGAGTCAGCCTGATATTACGCACCTTGGTTCCAGACTTCAGCGCAGCCTGCGCTCCCTTAACTTTCATGGTCTTCACAATGGTCACCGAGTCGCCATCCTGCAAGACATTGCCCACGGCATCCTTTATTTCGGCGCCTGCGGCATTGTTGCCCCCCTCCCCAGCAATGTGCGCATTCCATTCGTGCGCGCATTCGGGGCAGACAAGTAGCGAGTCCATGGCATAGGTGTATTCGCTAGAGCATTCGGGGCACGGCGGCAAGGTTTCACTCATGAAAATAGCTTATCAATGCTGGTGATCGGCGCCCGCACCCTGGAGGGTCAAGCGGCGAACCGGCAGGCACCGCCCAAACCGGAAACGGCGTAATTTCCATATAGATGGACAAATTTCACGAGAAGTCATCGACAGGTTCACCTGCATGCGATAGACATGATGCATGTCACTCGCACACTACTAGGAGGATCTATGTCTGCATTCAAGCAGATAAGGAACACTGGACTAGCTTCGCTAGCCGCATTGTCCCTGCTCACCTCGGGCGCAATTGCCGCTCAGGCAACCGCGACGGAAGCACCCGCTGCTGGCGAAAATGTCAGTCTCGACCTTATCGGGATCAACGATTTCCATGGCCGTATCGCAGCCGACCGGGATTCGGCAGGCGCCGCGGTCTTGGCCGGCGCCGTCGATGCCCAACGCGCAGCGAACCCGAACACCTTGTTCGTCTCGGCCGGGGATAACATCGGAGCTTCAACCTTCGCCTCCGCTTCTCAAGAAGATGAACCGACCATCGATTCGCTTGTCGCCGGCGGGTTGGACGCCGCAGCGGTGGGCAATCATGAATTCGACGGCGGATACGAGGACCTCAGCGACCGCGTCATCGAACGCTACGGGCAGCAATCCGGTGCGGATGGCGCCGACTTCGCGCTTGGCGCCAACGTCTATGACAAGGGGACCAAGAATCCCGCCTTGCGTGAATACGCGATCCGCGAGGTGGACGGGCTGCGCGTTGGAATCATCGGCACCGTCACCGCCGATGTCCCTTCGCTGGTCAGCCCGAACGGTATCTCCTCCCTTGACTTCGGAAGTGAATTGGAAGCGGCCAATCGAGTCGCGGCCCAGCTTTCCGATGGCGACGAGGCCAACGGCGAAGCCGACACTCTGGTCCTACTGACTCACAACGGCTCGGAGAACGATACCTGCGAGGTTATCGCCGACGAGGACAGCGACTACGGCACGCTCATCCGCGATGCCAGCCCGGAGATCGATGCGATCTTCTCCGGCCACACGCATCAGGCCTATAACTGCGATATTGCGGGCCGATCGGTCATCCAGTCGCATCAGTACGGCACCACCTTGGGCAAGGTTTCCCTAGAGCTCGACGCCACCACCGGTGACGTCGTTGAGAGTGCAACCGAACTCGTCCCGCTGGCAACTGAAGACGCCAATGGCGATTGGTCGCCAAACTTCGAGGCAAATGCCGAGGTCCAGGCCATTGTCGATGAAGCAGTAGACAAGTCGGAAGAAGTCGGCAGCGTGAAGGTCGGCCAGATTTCCGAGGACATCCTGCGCGGCGGCGAAGAACCGGGATCCGACCGCGGTATCGAGTCGACACTGGGAAACACCGTGGCAGACATCCACCTGTGGGCCACCTCGAACGAGAACTTCGCCGGAGAGCCGGCGGAGATCGCCTTCATGAACCCAGGCGGCCTGCGCGCCGATCTGCTCTACGGCCAAGATGGCACGGTGACCTACAAGGCCGCCGCCGACGTCCAGCCCTTTGCCAATACGTTGATCACCTTCGAGATGACCGGAGAGCAGATCCGTGAGGCCTTGGAGCAGCAATGGCAGCCGGAAGGCTCGGAACGTACCAAACTGCATCTGGGCATCTCCGAGGGATTGGAATACACCTACGTTGAAGATGCAGCTGCAGCTGCCGCTGCCGGCGAGCATATCAAGGACATCACCTTCAACGGTGAGCCACTTGATGAGAGCGCATCCTTCACGGTCGCGGCCAACGCATTCCTCGCAACCGGTGGCGATAACTTCGCCGCCTTTGCCGAAGGCACCGGCCACACGGACAGCGGCCAAATTGATCTGGACGCAACCGTGAACTACTTCAAATCCCACGACGTAGTTTCCCCAGCACCACTGGGCCGCGCCACCTTGTCGGGTACCGACTGGGCCAGCGTGGAGATTTCGCCTTCCGAGATCGTTCCCGGTGAAGGCGCTCAGGTCTCCGTGATGGGCCTCGAAGAAGGGGGAGAAGTAACAGCCACCGCCTTCGACGGCGAATTGGTAGTAGATGATATCCCTGCCGCGGATGCGGAAGGCAAGACCTCCTTCGAGCTTGCCGTTCCAGCCGATGCCAAGCTAGGGGCAAACTCGCTGGTTCTCTCCCAGGTGCAGCGCGAGGACATCTCGGTGGACTTCACCGTAATCGAGTCGGCCGCGGAGCCGACTCCGAGCGCCGAACCGACCGAGGAACCTAGCCAGGAACCTTCGCAGAGCCCAAGCGAGGAGCCATCGCAAAGTCCGTCGCAGTCGCCAAGCGCAACGCCTTCCGAGGACACCAAGCAGTCGCCTAGCGAGCAGCCTCGCGACAAGGACTCTCTGGCGGACACCGGGTTCGCCACTAGCTGGATCGGCATCGCCGCAGGGGTGGTGCTGGTCGCCGGAATCATCTTGCTGGTGATTCGCAGCCGCAAGAAGAACACCCACTAAGCAGGAGCGCACAGGCCAACGGCACCCCGGAATCCATCCGGGGTGCCGTTGGCCTTTCAGGAACTACGCACTAGTCAAACTCTGCTAATACCTCGTTCAGGGCCTCGGTCGAAGACGGGTGGGTGAAAATCGAGTCCCGCAGCGTGCTGGCGGTGATCCCGGAGCGCATGGCTAGCGCCACCAGGTTGATGACTTCCTGTGCGTCTACGTGCATCAGCGCCGCACCAAGTATCTGGTCGCTGTTTCGATCCACCACAAATTTGATGATGCCTCGCGGATCCTGCACAATTTTCGGCCGTGGCATCGCCGCGATATCGGCAACTTTTTTCACTGCCACCTTAATGTCCAGTCCTTGGGCACGTCCCTGGTCTTCGCTGAGACCTACCCGGGCCAGGGGCGGGGTGCTGAACATGGTGGTTGGCACCGCCACCCGGTCTTCGAGGTTCCGTACACCCTCCCCCAAGAACTGGTCTTTGAGGATCCGCTGGTCATCTAAAGAGGTGTAGGTGAACTGCGGTCCTCCGATGACATCGCCCAATGCGTAGATCCCCTCCGAGCTGGTGGCCAAGTGCTTATCAACCATGATCTCGCCCCTTTCGCCCAGACGAACGTTGGTCGTTGCCAAGTTCAGCCCCTGGGTGGCGGGTGTTCGTCCAAGTGCCAGGAGCACCGCGTCGGCTTCGATGCTCCGCTGCCGTCCGTCACGTTGATAGGTCACCGTGACACTTGCGGCATCCTGACGCATCGAGGTGACACTGGCGGAATCGAGGATGTTCACTCCGGCATCAGATAGAGCCGAGGCTACCTCGGCGGCAACGTCTTCGTCTTCGCGCTTCAATGGCCGCGCTCCGCGATCCAGTACGGTCACCTCCACACCGAATTGCGCAAACATGGAAGCGAATTCCAGCCCCACGTAACCACCGCCCACCACAAGAAGCTTGGCCGGGAATTCCGCATGTTGCAGGGTCGTTGAATCGTGGATTCGCCCGCCAATTTCTGCGCCGCTGATAGGCGGAACGGAAGGAAGCGCCCCGGTGTTGATGACGATCCTCGGGGCGCTGAGCTCTAGTACCTCCTCGCCGCCTTCCACCTTGATGCTGTGCGGGCCGGTGAAACTGGCCCTGCCCGTGAGCACCAGAACGGAGTCCAGATCGTTCAGCATCGAGAAGTTCTTTTGGCGCATCTTCGCGGTGAGTTCGTCGCGGCGTTCGACCGACTTGTAGAAGTAGTGGGCATCTGCCCTATTGCCACGATGCTGTTCCGCGTCATGGATCAAGGTCTTCGTTGGGACGCATCCAATGTTGATGCAGGTGCCGCCATACATCGACGTCGACTGCTCAACGATAGCCACCCGTTGTCCTGCGCGGGCTAGCGTTCCGGCGAGAGTTTTGCCGCCCTTGCCCCAGCCAATGACAATGACATCAAGTTCCATAGCCACAACCACATCCTCACAATTGGTTTTCTGCTTCCACTCCGAGTCTTCTCCGTGCGTAGCTCCAAAGCAACCTATGGACTCGGGGAATAGGAAAGGCGCGGCCCGTAGTTGGATCTTCTTCCAACTACGCGCCGCGCCGCTTCGCTGCCTGCAAGGCTAGCCGATCTGGAGCTCGCCCATTTCGTCCCAGTCTTCGCCTTCGATCTTGCGCGAGATGATCTTTGGGGTCTCAACGAGCAATGGACGCATCGACTCAAGCCCGGCTGCGAAGTGCTCCGAGTTAACGTGAGCCGCTGCGGCTTCGTCATCGCGGAAGGCCTCGACGAGAACGTATTGGTTCGCGTCCTCGACACTTCGCGACCAGTCGAACCACATGTTGCCTTCCTCGGCACGGGTAGCCTGAGTGAACTGTGCAACGTGGGACATGAAGCTTTCGGAAAATTCCGGCTTTACCTGATATTTAACGACGATGAAGTACATGTAAGTCAGTCTAGCGATTCGTGCGCAATTTTTGTTTGCATGCGGATGAATTCTCGGTCACGCCTCGGCATGCCTTCGATCACCAGGTCGTAGGAGTCCTCAACAAGTTCCCGCAGGTGCTGCGGCTCCAACCCCGGACGCACCGAATTCCAGTGTTTTTTGCTCATGTGATATCCGGGAATGATCTCGTCATATTCGCTGCGCAGCTGGTCTGCGATCGCGGGTTCGCATTTGAGGTTCAGCAGCACCTCGCCTCGGTGCACCATGAGTAGCCCGAACATCTTGGCTTTTGCGCGGTCGCGGCCGGCAACCTTGAACACGGTGCTGTCTTCACCAAAAGGGTGGTCCTCAAATGCCCCGGGCAGCTCCAGGCAGAGGGCGCGCCACCGTTCGTGGATTTCTTCAATCGAAGCTTCGGCCATCGATCTGCCCCTTCATTTACGGCTCTGGGTTGCTGCCTGCCACGGTACCCAAGTTTTCCCGGCCGGACTTTGGCGAGGTCTACTTTTCAGAGCAGCGGATACTCAATTTTCGGGCAGGTATCCATGACAACTTCCAGGCCGGCATCCTTGGCCCGTTGAGCAGCCGCGTCGTCTCTGACGCCCAATTGCATCCAGATGGCTGACGCTCCAACGCTGATCGCCTGGTCGACAACGTCACCCACCTTATGCGAGTTCACAAAGCAGTTCACCACATCGATCTTTCCTGGGATATCGGCGAGCTTGGCATAGCCTTGTTCGCCGAGCGCATTCTCTGCGCGCAAGGACACCGGAACGATCTCCATGCCCAACTCGTCGCGCAGGTACCGGGCAATCGACGGCGCCACGCGATGCGGGTTGGCGCTCAAACCCACCACCGCCCAGCGTGCCGGAGTCGTCAATAACCGGCGGATGAGCTCGGGATCATTAACCTGGTTTTCGTCCATGCTCGTCACCCTACAGGGAATGGATACGTAAAGACCGCCGGTGCACAGCCTGCCCCGGCGGCCTAAACGGTTTGCGTTCTAATGCTGGAGCGCCGTTTCGGTGTTCGTCGCGGAGAACTCTCCGAAGGCGCCACGGTACTGCGCCGCGGGGTGGTTCTCCGGAAGCTTGTCTCCGCGTCCAAAAACCTTCGCACGCAGGCTGCCCGGAGCATATTCGGTCTGCGCTAATCCGCGACGCTGCAGCTCGGGAAGCAGCCCCTCGATGAAGTTGTCATAGGAGCCCGGCAAAATGTGGTTGATGACATTCAGCCCGTCGATCCCCGCATCCTGCCATTCGAGCAGCTTGTCGGTGATCTGTTCCGGGGTTCCCACAATCTGCTGGGCTTTGGCCCGGTAGTGCGCGAGGTCGCGCAGCGTCGGGTTGCGGCCCGGGGTGGAAGCCAGTGCGGCTTCCAGGACTCCTTGGGCGCCCTCGGTTTTCACCTCGCCAAGAGGGGTGTCCAAATCCAACCCGCCCAAATCCACGCCGATGCCGCCACCGATGTGAGCGATGATCGCATGCGGATCAAGGTACTGGTCGTATTCGGCTTCCAGCGCTTTGGCCTCCGCCTCGGTGGAACCGACCACGAAGGAAAGACCTGCAAAGACCTTGAGATCCTCGCGGCTTCGGCCCGCGGCGTTGAGGTTCTGCGTCAACGAGGCGACCTTTTTGGCCACATACGCCGGATGCGGGGCGAAGAGGAACGTCGCCTCCGCATGGGTGGCTGCGAACTGGCTTCCACGAGGCGAGGAACCCGCCTGGAAGAGGAATGGTGTGCGCTGGGCGCTGGGAATCGCCTGATGCGGGCCATCGATCGAATAGATCTCGCCGCGGTGATTGATCTTGTTAATGCGCGCCGGATCGGCGTAAATTCCGGATTCCTTGTCGGCCTTCAGCGCATCGTCTTCCCATGAGCCTTCCCAGAGCTTGTAGGCGGCATCGACGTATTCCTCGGCCCACCCATAACGGTCATCGTGGGCCATGAGGTTCTTCGCGCCGAAATTGCGGTGCGAGTTCTCCAGCACGCTGGTCACGATATTCCATGCCACGCGTCCTTGGGAGAGATGGTCCAGCGTGGAGATCTGGCGTGCGAATTGGAATGGGTGGGACTGGACGACCGAACTGGTCATCGCCAGCCCGATCTCCTTGGTGCTGGCGGCTAGCGCCGAAAGCAGCACCAGCGGGTCGTGGCTCGGGATTTGCATTCCCTTGCGTGCCAGGGAGGCCCAACCGCCCTCGTGATCTGCGTACAGTCCGGCCACGTCGGCGAAGAACAGGTTGTCGAATTTCGCATCTTCGAGCTTCTTGGCCAGATCCACCCAAAGCCCCAGCTCATGGAACCGGTCCTGCTGCGCTTCCGGATGACGCCACATTCCGCCGAGGATATGGCTAGAAGTATTCATCAGGAATGCCGAGAGGATGAAGCGTGGCCGTGTTTCGAAGGTACCCATTTTACTTTGCTCCCTTGGCTTCGCCGATTGAGTTCAGGCCGGTCGGAATCGTGCCATTGATGAAGTAGTCGCCTACCGAGCGGGCCTTGAATGCCACCGGATTGTGCGTGGCGACGGTGCGTGCGTTGCGCCAGTAGCGGTCCAGCGACTTGCTGGTGGACACCGCCGAGGCGCCGGTGACGTCGAACAGTTCGCTCGTCGCATCAAGCACCAGCTTGGGCGTGACGACGTGTGCCTGCTGCACCGCGATCTCCGCGCGCAGGAAGGCGGCTTCGTCATCCAGGTTCAGCGCCGGGTCGTGGGCGGCATCCAGTTCGCGGGCCGCGGTGACCACAATAGCTTCCGCGGCGTATACGTTCGCCGCAAGCCGGCCCACCAGTTCCTGAATCTGCGGATCGTTGCGGAACAATTCTCCGGAGCCGGTGTTGAAGGTCCGGGTGCGAGTTTCCACGATGCGGGCGGCCTCGTCGCGGGCTGCCTTGCCGATGCCGACGAGTACCGCGAGCAGGCAAAGCTGGAAGAACGCGGGCTCCAGCGTGGAGGCGACCTTGCGTTGCAGGATATTTGCCTCATCAACGGGAACATCGGTGAAAATGCCGGTTCCGGTACCGGTCAGCGGCTGGCCGAAGCCATCCCAATCGTCAAGGATCTCCACCCCTTCGCCGTGGCGGTCAACGATCGCGTACTGGCGCCCTTCGACTCCGTCGGTGGAGGCCATCACGACCACCCAATCGGCGAAGATCGAGCCGGTGGTGTAGTACTTTTCTCCGTTGAGCACCCAGCCTCCAGCTCTCTGGCTCAAACGGGTGTTGGTGGTTCCCAGCGCATTGCCGCCTCGTTCGGTGGCCGCATTGCCGAAGATCTGGCCGGCGAGCACGCGGGGGAACCAGCGGTCCTGGAATTCTTGGGGCTGCAGCGCGATGGTTTCGACAAAGGAAAAGTGGCTGCGCAGCAGGTGGGCGACGTTCGAATCCGCGGAGGCCAATTCGATCAGCAGCCGGAAAAGATGCTCGTGGCTGACCGGTTCCCCGCCGTGGCTGCGCGGCACACGCAACGTGGTGAAGCCGGCGTCCTTGAGCCACTGCACCTGCTCGAAGGGCAGGATCCGCTGCTGCTCGCGCTGCGTAGCGCCTTCGCCCACGCGGGCGAAGACCGGAGCGAAACGCTCAGCCAGGCGCTGGTAGGTGGCTTCGGGGCTCAGGGTTTGGCTGAGGTCAATGCTCATGTGCTTCTCATTCCTTTTCACTGGAAATCTGTCTGGGATGATTCTGCCGTTCAGGCGCTGCGCAGGTGCTCGAATTCGCGCAGCACCGCGCCGGGGTTCGCCGCGAGCAGGGTGCGCGTGTATTCATGGCGGGGGTTGGAGAACACCTGCTCGACGGTTCCGGTTTCCACCAGTTCGCCGCGGCGCATCACGCCCACCCGGTGGCTGATCCGTTCGACCACGTGCAGGTCATGGGAGATGAACAGGTAGGTCAATTGCTGTTCGGTCTGGAGCCGATCGAGCAAGTTGAGGATTTGTTCCTGGGTGAGCACATCGAGCGCGCTCAATGCTTCGTCGAGGACCAGGATCTTCGCGCCGCTGGCCAGGGCGCGGGCGATGGCCACGCGTTGGCGCTGGCCCCCGGAAAGTTCCGGCGAGCGCTTGCCGGCCAGTTCCGGGGCGAGATTCACCTGCGCCATCAGCTCGCTCGTGCGTGCTTCGCGCCAGGCGGCATCGCCAAGCTTGTAGTTGCGCATCGGCTCTTGGATGACCGAACGGACCGATTGGCGGGGGTCCAGAGCCGAGTCGGGGTTCTGGTAAACCAGTTGCGCCTCGCGCCACAACGCATAGCGCTGCTTGCCGCCGATTGAGCTGATGTCCTGGCCGTTCACCTCGACGCTGCCCTGGCTTGCGCCAAGCAGCCCCATGATGATTTTGGCAGTCGTCGACTTTCCTGATCCCGACTCTCCAACCAGCGAGAAGGTTGTGCCGCGAGCCACCTCGAAGCTGACCTGCTGGACCGCCTGATGTGCCTTGGAGCCCTGGCCGAACTCCTTGCCGAGGTCCGTCACGCGAATCGCCACGTCGCTGATTTCGGCCGTGTCTCGGCGCTGGTTGGTGGCGTACGCCTGATCGAGCAGGGCCTTGGTGTAGTCATTGGTGCTGCTGGCAATCAGCTCGCGGACCGAACGGTCTTCGAGCACCTCGCCACCGTTCATCACCAGCACCCGGTCGGCAATGTCGGTAGCTACGGCGAGGTCGTGGGTGACGAACAGGACGGTGGTCCCCTTCTGCCGGGCCAGGGACACGAAGACTTCAAGCACCGTGCGCTGCACGGTGACATCCAGTGCGCTGGTTGGCTCGTCGGCGATCAGCAGCTGCGGATTCAGCGCGAAGGCGATGGCGATCAGCACGCGTTGCTTCAGCCCGCCGGATAGCTCGTGCGGGTACTGGCTCAGGCGTTGCTCCGCCCGGTCGATCCCGACGCTGCCGAGCAGTTCGATGGCTTTTTCACGCCACCGGTTCTTGGGCACCGAACGGGTCGGGTGCAGGCGGAACACCTCGATGAGCTGCGAGCCGATGGTCTTCACCGGGTCAAGCGAGGCGCCCGGGTCCTGCGGGACCAGCCCGATACCGGCGCCCCGGATATCGCGCCATTGACGCAAGCTCAGCGCGGTGACTTCGGTGCCGCCAAAGCGGATGCTGCCGGTGGTGCTGGCGTCCTGGGGAAGCAGCCCGATCAGCGCCTTGGTCAGCGTCGATTTCCCCGAACCCGATTCGCCAACGATTGCCACGATCTGCCCGGCCGGGATTTCGAGGTTGATCCCCTGCGCGGCGAGGGTGCCTTGGGCGTACCGCACCGAAAGATCCTCGATGCGCACGACCGGGTTGGTGCCGGTGTTCTTGGTAGTCATAATCTGATCCCTTCACAAATTTGGGTACCCGGTGCCGGTTAGAAGCGGAATGCCTTGTTGATTGCGCGGCCGAGCACGGCGGTGAGCATCACTGCCGCGACGATCACCAGCCCCGGCAGGGTGGTCAGCCACCAGGCGACGGTGAGGTATTGGCGGCCTTCGGAGATCAGCAGCCCCCATTCGGGTGTTGGCGGCGGCGAGCCGAACCCCAGGAAACCAAGCCCGGAGATCGCCAGGATCGCCGCCCCCAGGTCGACCGCCAAGAGGGCGAGCACCGGGCCGATCACATGCGGGATGATATGGCGGCGCAGCACGGTGAGGTAGCCGCCACCGCTCATCAGCGCCGCCTGCACGAAGTCGCGCGAACGTACGCGCAGCACCTCGGTGCGGACAAGCCGTGCGAAGGCCGCGATCGAGGCGATGCCCACGCCGAGCCCCAGCGAGAATGGACCGGGTTCGGTCGCGGTGACCAGGATCAGCGCGATCAGGAAGGCCGGCACCGCCAGCACCACGTCGACGAACCGCATCGCGACCGAGTCGGCGAAACGGCCGGCGGTGGCGGCGAGCAGACCCAGCAGGCTGCCCACCACGCTGCCGATCAGGCAGGCCAGCCCGGCGGTCAGCAGCGTCTGGCTGGTGCCGTGGACCACCCGGGCATAGACGTCGCGCCCCAGGTGGTCGGTTCCGAAGGGATGAGCCAGCGACGGTTCCGCGAGCTTCTGCTGCGGCACCCCGGTGAGCGGGTCCTGTCCGGTGAACAGCCCCGGCAATACCGCCCAGGCGAGCAGGAGCGCCAGCGGGAGGAGCACCCACCAGTTCCGCAACCAGCCAAGCAGCGTGGTTCTGGGCGTGGCGCCATGCTCCGGTTGGAGCGCGCTGCCAGGGGCCAGCTCCACGGCCGGGTTGCCTCGTTCGGTCAAAAGACTCATGATCGGTTCCTTTCCCTAGGCCGCCAGCGCGCGAGGCGAACCGGCGTGGGAGGTGATGATGCGTGGATCAAGCTTCGGGTGGATCAGGTCGACGAGCAGATTTACCGCGGTGAAGGCGGCGGCGGTGAGCAGCACCAGTCCCTGCACCAGCGGGATGTCCTGTACCGTGACCGCCTGCAGCACCAGCTGGCCCAGGCCGGCGCGGGCAAAAACCGTCTCGGTGATGACGGAACCGGCGAGCAGCGTGCCGATGGTGATCCCGGCAATGGATAGCGCCGCCGGTGCGGCGTTTTTCAGCGTGTGCCGGTAGAAGATCCACGCCTCGCTGGCGCCCTTGGCCCGCAAGACGTCGACGAAGGGCTGAGTGTTGACCTCGTGCACGCTCTTGATCAGCACCTGGGCGATGGGTGCGCTGAGGTGGATGGCCAGAACGAGGATCGGCACCGCCAGCGAGAGGAACGAGCCGTCCGGGAACAGCGACATCACCCCGAGCTGCACCGCGAGCACCTGAAGCAGCACCAGTCCGAGCCAGAACACCGGGATGGAAATCATCAGCGGTGGCAGATTCAGCAGGGCGTTGCGGACCCGGGTGCGGCGCGACAGGCTGGCGGCGGCGGTCAGCGCGACCGCCAGCACCAGCGCCAGGGCGAAGGCGCTCCCGGCGAGCACCAGCGTGGAGCCGATGACCTCGCCGATACGGGTGGACACCGCCGAGCCGGAGGACAGGGAATAGCCCAGATCCCCGGTCAGCAGCGCACCGAGCTGGGTGAAGTACTGCACGATCAGCGGCTGGTCATAGCCGTAGTAGGCCTTCATCTGCGCGATCGTTGCCGGATCCGCGGACGAGTCGGCGGAGAGGAAGATCGTGACCGGGTCGTTCGGCAGGGCCTGCACCGCGAGGAAGACCGCGGTGTAGGCCAGCAGGATCACCAGCAGTGCCTGACCGATGCGTTGAGCGATGTATCCACCCATGATGAGTTCCTTTAGCCGTTGCTCTTCCAGGCGCCCTGGAAGATTGGTGCGGTGCCGGAGGTGAAGTCGATGTGCGCGTCCTTGTTGGCGCCGTACACCTGCACTTCGTCCCACAACACGAGGGTCAGTGCCTTGTCCAGTACCAGCGCGCGCTGCTCCTCGCCGACGAGCTTCAGATGCTCTTCTTCGGTGGTCGCCGCCTGCTCGCGGGTGAACAATTCGTTCAGTTCCTTGTCGGCGTTCAGCGTCTGGTTATTTGTCGCCGGCGCGTAGACCGGCCCCAGGCCGCCGTAGGCGAACTGGCGGGTTCCGAAGAATTCGATCTGGTCATCGACCATGGCGTTGGTCAAAAATGAATTGTCCGCAGCACGGTTGACCAGCTGCACTCCGATCTCCCGCCATTGCTGTTCGATCAGCTCGAAGGCTGGCTTGATGACCACGGAGTTATTCGAGCTGGCCACCGTGATTTCAAGCTTCTTGCCGTCCTTCTCACGGATCCCGTCCGCGCCAACGCTCCAGCCGGCTTCTTCAAGCAAGGCCTTGGACTTCTCCGGGTCATAGCCGAGCTCGGCAGACAGGTCCACGAAGCCCGGTGCCTGGTGGTTGAGGATCGAACCTGCGAGCACGTAGCTGTCCGAGAGGACCGTGTCCTTCAGCGCCTGGCGGTCGATTCCCGCCTGCAACGCCTGGCGCACCTTGGTCTCGGCCAGCTTGCCCGAACCGATTCGAATCGCGGCATGGTTGGTCGTCAGGTCCACGCCCTGGGCGGCGAAGATCTGCCCGCCTCCGGCGCTGAGCACCTCTTCGTCAACGGGCTGCAGTCCGCGGACCAAATCGACCTGGCCGGACTGCGCCGCGCCGGCCCGGTGGGCAACTTCTGGCAGGTACTTGACGACCAGCTTTTCAAGGTACGCGTCGCCCTGGTTTGCTGCGGTTTCCGGGGCCCAGGCGTAGTCATCGCGGCTGGTGAAGACGACCTCTTCATCTGGCTTTTCGGACTCGAAGACGAACGGTCCGGAACCGACGATCTGCGATATTGCGGTTTGCCCTGCATTGTCCAGTTCCAGGGTGCCCGGGGATACCAGCCCGGCGGTCACCGAGGAGGTGGAGCGCAGGAAATTCGCATCCGGGCGTTTCAAGGTCACCTTGACCTGGTCCTCGCCGACGACCGCGGAGCCCTTGTAGGCTGAAAAGTCGACGTTCGGTTGAATCTGCGCGGATTTCACGCCTAAGCCCAGCGCGTCCAGATTTTCCTTGACCGCTTCGGCATCCAGGGCCGTGCCGTCCGAGAAGGTGACGCCATCACGAATGGTGAAGGTGAATTCGGTCTGTGCCTCATTGGCGGTGAACTCGGAGGCGATCCAGCCTACGAGCTTGCCGGACTCGGTATCAAAATAGGTCAACCGGTCCAGCACCGAGTTCAGCACATTCGCCTTCTCGTAGAAGCGAGCGGCCTGGGTCTGCCAGTTGTTGATCGGGGTTACCTCGGCAAAGGTGAAGGTTCCGCCCGCTACCGGCGTGCCTGCTTCCGCGGAAGCTGCCGGCTCGGAGCTCCCCGCGGTGGATGCGCTGTTGCCGCCGCAGGCGGTCAGCGAAAGACCTAGAACTGCGAGTAGTGCCGCGGCCTTCAGGCTCAGTGGTGTGTTGCGCATTTTCTGGTGTTCCTCTCGGTAAGTTCCCGAGGATTACGCCGAAATCCCGATCCTGCCGCGGTATTGCGGGGCGGGAAGAAGGCAGACTTCTCCCCTGTGCGGACCGTTGCGAAATCTAGCAATCTCCATCGGTCCTGGCCTTAGCACCGCTCCCTGCCGGGATGGTTGCTGCAACGTCAACGAGCCAGGTCTCTCGGTCGCTCTGGATGGTTATCATTCGGTGTCTTTGCCGAACAATTTAAGTCTGCGCGCGCAGGTGCGGTGTGACCAACCATGACGTTATATGCGCGTCACGAAGTCATCCCAATACACACTTTGGGACTAATACAGGCCCTGAAGCCGGTCACTAATCGTCATAAGTCAGTTCGTGACGCTGCTGAAAAGATTTCCTTGACAGCAGTATCCCCGGCCCCGCGTGATCAAGGGTGGATTTGCTCGCTCGCCAACGAAACATTCGGGATAAAAGCGAACGGCCAGCCCGAACCTCTCTGGTTCAGGCTGGCCGTTCGCATAGTTCCAGTGAGCGGCCCTACTCGGCGGATACCGGAGTCAGCACTCCTTGGACCAACGGATCCTCGGTGTTCTTCAGGTATTCCTGCAGTCTTGGATCGGAGAACACCTCGATTAGCTTGGCTGCATCGGCAGTTTTGGAGAACTCGGTGCCGAAGATCAGCTTGGAGGCGAAGGTTCTAGGCGGTTCCGGGAACAGGATTCCCTTGTCGCGGCCGACCTTTCCGGCATCGAACTGCGACACGTATCCGATGGCTGCATCCACATCGTCTAGCATGCGCGGCATGGCGAGGAGGTCTGCTTCCTTCAGCTCGAAGCCGCGCGGGTTGTCAACCACGTCGGCCATCTTCGCGGTACGCGGTTCGATGTCGGGGTTCAGGCCGAGCAGTCCCTCGCGCTCCAGGAGCCAAAGCGCTTGCCCCTGGTTGGCGACGTCGTTAGGCAGGAGCAGCGTCGACCCCTCGGGGAGAACCTCGACCGATTCGTAGCGGGTGGAATACAGACCGAAGCCCCATTGGTACAGTTCAACGGTTGGCGTCAATTCCACGCCGGCGGCTTCTGCCGATTGCCGCATGTACCACTCATGTTCAAAGATGGTCGCGTCGAACTGCCCTTCGGCCACGGCGCGGTTCGCCTGGATTGGATCCTGAAGCCCAATGGGTTCTATCTCGATTCCATAATCCGGCGCGATGGTCTCGGCCACGAATTTCAGGATCTTCTCTTCCCCGGCCATTGCCGGTTCAAAATGGACCTTGAAATTCGTTTTGCCGGGCTCGGTGGACGCGAGCGCTGGAGCGGACTTTTGCTGAACCAGCAACGCGCCAAGGACGAGCGCCACAATGGTCGCGCATGCCGCGATGGTCCAAGGCAGTTTCGCGGTGTTTTTACGCAGAGTGAAGCCATGGTCATGGCCTTTGGGTGAAGTCGTCATGTTCTTCTCGTTTGTTCTAGGGCGCTTAGGGGCGGGCCAGCGCGCGGGCGATGCGATCGCCGAGGAATTGGACTGCTTGCACGGTCAGAATGAGCGCAAGGATCGTGGCAAGCATGACATTCATGTCGAACCGCTGATAGCCGTAGGTGACCGCCAGATAGCCGATGCCGCCGGCCCCGATGGTTCCCGCGATGGCCGAATACTCGACCATCGAGATGGTGTTCAGCGTGACGGCGGAGGCCAGGGCGGGCAGCGCCTCACGGATCTGGGTTGCCCCGATGATTTGCAGCGGCGATCCACCGGTCACCAGCCCGACGGCCAGGTTCTCCTTAGGCAGATCATTGAGCGCGTTCTGCACGAGCCGCGCGAAGAAGGGAATGCCCGCAATGGTCATCGGCACCACTGCTGCCCAAATGCCGATGGTGGTTCCGGTCACCCATTTGGTGAATGGAATAATCGCCGCCATCAAGACCAGGAACGGCAATGAGCGTCCCATGTTGACGAACCAGCTCAGTGCCGCATGGCTCTTGTCGTGCGGAAAGAGACCCTGCCGGTCGGTGTTGAACAGCGCCAAACCCATGATGCCGCCAAAAATGATCACCAAGACCATCACGATGCCGACCATTGCCCAGGTCTGTCCATAGGCAGGAAGCATCAGGGCGGGCAGTTCGTTCCATGGGGTGTCGGTACCGACCGCTGCGCTTTCGGTTGGGATTCTCATACCGCCACCTCGATGCGTTCCGCGCGGTCGGCCACACTCGCGAGGAGCTGCTGGGATCGTGGCGTGGCGCGCAATCCCCATCCAGCCAAGACGGCAATAGCTCGTTCTGCGGCAATGCCCGCGAGACCGATTTCAACGCGGCCCAGCGTTCCCTCGTGGTGTGCTTCCACGGAGCCACCGAGCAGCGCGACCCGCGCGCCATGTTCGGTTCCCAGCCGGGATATCCAGGCTGGGTCCACATTTGCCGCCTGGTAGGCCACGGTCAGCGTGAAGTCGTAGCCGGCGGGCACCAGATCGGGGCGCAATGGCAGAAGCTTTGAACCGGTCACCGATCCCGGATCCGCTACCAGGCCTCGAAGTTCGCCGTACTCGGCGATTCGACCGCCATCGAGTTGCGCGACGCGGTCGGCGATATGGCGCACCACATCCATCTCGTGGGTGATCAAGATAATCGCCAAGCCCAAGTCGGTGCGCAGGGAATCAAGCAGTTCCAGCACCTGCGTGGTGGATTCCGGGTCGAGCCCCGAGGTTGCTTCATCGGAGAGCAGCAGACGCGGACGCAGCGCCAGCGCTCGGGCAATGCCCACGCGTTGGCGTTGGCCACCGGAAAGTTCTCCGGGGTACGAATTTGCCCAATCCGCCAGACCTACGCGATTCAGGAGTTCAGCGACCCGGTTTTCCATCTCGTGGTGGACTACTCCCAGGTTTCGCAGCGGCAACGCAACGTTTTCGGCTACCGTCATGCGGCGCAAAAGGGCCGAGTTCTGGAAGATCGTGCCGATGGCACGACGTTCGGCGCATAGTTCTTTGCCAGAGAGCACCGACAAGTCCTTGCCTTCTACCAGGATCTGACCGCTGCTGGGCTTTTCCAACAGCGAGATGCAATGGGACAAGGTGGACTTCCCGGCGCCTGAGGGCCCAACCACCGCGGTGATTGTCCCCGATTGAACGTCCAGGTCGATCCCCTTGAGGACCTCCACACGGCCCTGGGCCGTTTCGTAGTGCTTATGCAGCTGGCGAATCTCAATCATGTGATCGTCCAGATAACGTCGTTTGCATTTGTTCTCCTTGGTGCTGGCACCGCGCAGAGTCTCAAACAGCGACGATCCACGGATTCAGGATGCCGCTGGCTTTCGCCAGGCTCTGAATCTCGGGAACAAAGCCGGTGTTTCAGACTGCTCCATCGGTCCTGGCTGTAGCACCGGCCCCGTGAGGGTGGTTGCTGCGACGTCGTTGAGCCAGGTCTCTCGGTCGCTCTGGATGGTTACCATTCGATAGGTGAATCGAACAGTTTCAGTCTGTGCCCGTGCCCGCTTCGTGAACAACCATGACGTTATATACGCGTCATGAAGTCGACCTCGGTGCGCAGATCGGCGGAAAACCGGCCATAAATGCGCGACTCACCCGTCATATGTCGCCACGTGACGACGCTGAATTCGCATCTTGACTCAGGAGAACTCGGCGGGTGCGAGGACGCCCCTGGGCCTGAACGCAAAGCAAGCTTCCAGAACCGAAAGGTGGAGATGAATTAGGTGCCTGGAAGCTAGCTGCGCGGCCAGACCACTTCGAAGCGTTCGCACACGATCCGCTCACCGGGCACGCCGGTCATTGCCGGTTCCCACTGCTTGGCGAAATCTGCCTGCTGCGTCCGTTTCCAGAACTTTTCGTGTTCCCGGCGCCAGCTGGCCAGACTACGGTCATCCTCGCCCTCGGCAAAGGCAAAATCTGCATCCACCTGGTCGAATGATTTCAGCGTCACCTCGCTGGTACGCAGGATAATTTTCGGTGTCCCGGAGCCGTCGCAGGCGATCCAGTGCGAACCGACCCGCGGAAGCGGTTCGTTCTCGGCAAGGTAATCGTTTTCAAGGCTTGAGGTGGCACGTTTCTGCCCGTGGGTTACCTGATGCAGCAGTGCCTCGGCGAGCTCAGCGCTGTCTCCGAAGTATTCCACCACGTAGTCGCCCGGATCGGTGGCACAGCTGTTTCGGTAGTCAGCCCACATTTGCGCGGCGGCGGCGAGATCTACCGGGGGCAGCTCGGAGGTAGGTTCATTGCTCATTCTCCTAGCCTAAACGCAGTCCGGCCACCGAAGCTGCTGTATTCGGTGGCCGGATCGCTGGCTGCCGCGGTGGCGGCATGCCCTCCGAAGCCCTTGAGGCGACGGCGGTGAATCCGACGCTAGTGAAGTCTTCACCTGAGCGTAATGAGCGACAAGCATGCGCGGTGACGCGTGTCACAGCCTAAGTCTCAGGTGCTTCTCCCGTAAATTGGCGCTTGCTTCATCCCCACCTTTTCAGGAGATCAAAGTATGTCACGAGCAAGTACGAGAGCTATCGCCAGCGCCGCGGCACTGGCGCTGGGACTGGGAACTTTCACCGCCCTTCCGGCCAGCGCCGATCCCAGGGCGACCGACAAAACGCCTACGGCCAAAGGCAGCGGCGGCGCAGTCTCCTCCGTAGACCCGGAAGCGACCGCCGCCGGAATCGAGATCCTGCGCAAAGGCGGCAACGCGGTTGATGCGGCGGTCGCAACGGCGGCCGCGCTAGGCGTGACCGAACCTTATAGTGCGGGCATCGGCGGCGGCGGCTACTTCATGTACTACGACGCGAAAACCGGAAAAATCAGCACCATCGACGGCCGGGAAACCGCACCGGCAGCAATGCCCCAAGATGCCTTCATCGATCCGGAAACCGGCGAGCCCTACAATTTCACTCCCGAACTGGTGACCAGCGGCGTGGCGGTCGGCGTACCCGGAACCCTGGCCACCTGGCAGCGCGCGCTGGACAATTGGGGTTCCCAAAGCCTGAAGAAAGTTCTGCACCCAGCGACCCAGGTAGCTTCACGCGGCTTCGTTGTCGATGAAACATTCCGCGAACAGACCCTGGATAACAAGGAGCGCTTCGCAGCCTTCGGCTCCACCAGCGAGCTATTCCTGCCTGATGGCGATGCGCCGCACGTTGGCAGCATCTTCAAGAACCCGGATCTTGCCCAGACCTACCGGTTGCTGGCGAAGCAGGGCCCCTCGGCGTTCTACCAGGGCGAAATGGCCGAAGAAATATCCCAGACGGTGCAGGCTCCGCCCACGTCCGCGGACACCGAACTCCCGGTTCCGGCTGGCTATGTGAGCACCGCCGATCTCGCGGACTACGAGGTCGTGGAGCAGCAGCCAACCCAGGTCAGCTACCGCGGCCTCGATGTTTACGGCATGGCTCCATCCTCCAGCGGAGGAACCACCATCGGTGAATCGCTGAATATTCTCGGCGAGTTCGACCTCGCCGGCATGGAGCGGCCCACCGCGCTTCACCACTACTTCGAGGCGACGGCCCTGGCCTACGCCGACCGTGGCAAATTTGTCGGCGACCCGGCCTTTGTGGATGTTCCCACCGATACGCTGACCGACAAGCTCTTCGGCGTCGACCGGGCGTGCGCGGTAAACCCCGAACAGGCCGCGGAGAAGCCGGTGGCGCCGGGCGACATCGAGGACTATGACGCAGTGTGCCCGGCGGCAACCAGCGAGCCGGTGGTTGAGCAGGATACCGAGAACATCTCCACCACCCACCTGTCGGTGGTGGACCGCTGGGGCAACGTCGTCTCCTACACCCTGACCATCGAGCAGACCGGCGGCTCGGGCATCGTGGTGCCCGAGCGCGGCTTCCTGCTGAACAACGAGCTGACCGATTTCTCCACGGTGTACGATCCCGCCGACCCGAACCGGATCGAGCCGGGCAAGCGTCCGCGCTCCTCGATGGCGCCCACGATCGTGCTGCGCGATGGCGAACCGATGCTCGCCATCGGCTCCCCCGGCGGCTCCACCATCATCACCACGGTGCTGCAGACCCTGGTGAACCGCATTGACCTGGGCATGGATCTGAGCGAAGCCATCGCGGCCCCGCGCGCCTCGCAGCGCAATACCGCGGCGGTGACGGCGGAGCCCGAATTCATCGAGGCCTATGGGCCGGCGCTTGAGGCTTTCGGGCACAAGCTCACCGCCGCCGGTGATTCCTTCACCCCGCAGGCTGAGATCGGTGCGGTTGAGGCGGTGGAAATCGCCGCAGACGGGACCTTGATCGCGGCGGCTGAACCAAACCGCCGCGGAGGCGGTTCGGCCATGGTGGTGAACCCGGCCAAATAGCCGTTAAAGCCAGCGAGTCCCCGCGGAATTCAACATTTCGCGGGGACTCGCTGGCTTTGCTAGCGCTTGATCTTCAAGGATTTAGGCCTTGGTGGCCAATCGGTTGGAGATCTTGTACTGGGCCGCGCGGTGGGTGTCCTTCACGCGGTCGCCGGCGCCGAACAACTTGTGGCGCAGCGAGCCCTCGGTGTATTCGGTCTTGTAGACCCCGCGTGCCTGAAGCTCGGGAACCACGTACTCGACGACGTCCTCGAAGGTACCTGGAGTGACAGCATAGGCGAGGTTGAAGCCATCCACGTCGGTGTAGTCCACCCAGTCGATGAGCTTCTCGGCGACCTCGGCACCCGAACCGACGGAGACCGGACCGAATCCGCCCACGCCGATCCATTCGGCCAGCTGCCGGATGGTCCATGGCTTTCCGGTATCACCGCTGGCCTTCTTGAAGGTTTCCACCGAGGACTGGATGGCGTTGGACTTCACGTCGTCGCCAATCACGTCATCTGGTCCGTAAGCGGACATGTCGATGCCGGTCCAACCCGAAAGCAATGCCAGCGCGCCGTCGATATCCACGTAGGAGCTGTAGTCCTCGAACTTTGCCTGGGCAAGTTCCGAAGTTTCGGCGGTGATGATGGTCTGCATGGCGAAGATCTTGATGTCGTGGCGGCCACGGCCTGCGGCCTCGGCAGCATCACGGATCTTGGCGACCGCTTCTTTGAGCAGGTCACGGGTAGGGCAATTCACGAAGATCGCTTCGGCGTTCGACGCGGCGAATTCGGTGCCGCGCTTGGACGCGCCGGCCTGGTAAATCACCGGGGTACGCTGGGTGGAAGGCTCGGTAATCGCGATGCCTGGAACCTTGAAGTACTTGCCCTCGTGATTGATCGGGTGCACTTTGGAATGGTCGGTGTAGACGCCGGATTCCTTGTTGTTCTGCACCGCGTCCTCTTCCCACGAACCTTCGAGCAGCTTGTAGACCACTTCGAGGTACTCATCGGCGTGGTTGTAGCGCTCGTCGTGCTCCATCTGGTCTTCCTGGCCCATATTTCGGGCCGCCGACGGCAGGTAGCCGGTGACCACATTCCAGCCGACACGGCCATTGGTCAGGTGGTCCAGGGTGGCCAGGCGGCGCGCGAAGGCATAAGGGTGCTCATAGGCGGTGCCGGCGGTGACGCCGAAGCCGAGGTTCTCGGTGACCGCGGCCATCGCGGAGACGAGCATCATCGGGTCATTAACCGGCGCCTGGGCTCCGCTGCGCAGCGGAGTCTCGTTGGCGCCCTTGTAGACGTCGTAGGTGCCCAGCACGTCGGCGAGGAACAGCCCGTCGAATTTGCCCTTTTCCAGCACCTTGGCCAGGTGGGTCCAGTAGCCCAGGGTGTTGTAGGTCGACGCCTTGTCATCCGGGTGGCGCCAGAGGCCCGGCGACTGGTGCACCACGCAGTTCATATCGAAGGCGTTAAAAAGGATTTCGCGCTTGTTCTCGCTCATTGGTGTGCCCCTATCCATAGAAGAAAAATCTTGTAAGTCTAAAAATCTGTGTTCGAGGAGTGTTGCCTAGCTGCCGGCGAACCGGTTTGCTCCGGTTACCGTGCCGGTGACGGACAGCCGTTGGGGCTGCACGCCGTTGATCTCGTAGTCCCCCACGATGCGCGCCTTGTAGATCGCCGGATTGTGCGTCGCGATGGTTCGGGCGTTGCGCCAGTGGCGGTCCATATTGCAGCTATTGCGAGTGGAAGATGCACCCAGCGCGTCGAAGAGCTTGCTGGTCGCTCCGATGACCAGCGGCTGCACGATCGTCTGAGCACGGTTTGCCGCCAGTTCGCACACGGCAAAGCGCTCCTCGGCGTTCAGGTTCGCGTCGGCCATGGCCGCTTCGACCTCCAGCACCGCGCCCATGACCACGGACTCCGCGGCGAAGATTTCGGCGGAAACCTCCCCGACGAGCTGCAAGACCTGCGGTTCGCGGTGCACCGGAACTCCGGTGCCGGTGCTGAAACTGCGGGTACGCGCCTGCACGGAGGAGCGCAGGTCGTTCAGTGCCGCCCGTCCGATTCCGGCCTGTACCGCCATGAGCACGAGTTGGAAGATCGCGGCTTCCGGATCCGTGGGATCCTCCGGCATGAAGGTGTCCACCGGAACTTCGTGGAATTCGGTGCTGCCGGTACCGGTGAGCTGTTGGCCGAAACCATCCCAGTCATCGAGGATTTTCACGCCGCTGTGCTGGGTGGAAACTACCGCGATCTGGCGCCCTGGGAGTTGCGGGTGCGCCACCGCTACGGTGGTCCAGTCGGCGAAGATGGTGCCGGTGCAATAGAACTTCCGCCCATTGACCAGCCAGCGCGACCCCTCCTCGGTGACCTTGGTGTTGAGCAACCCGAGGGCGTTGCCGCCTTCCTCGGTGTAGGCGTTGCCCACGATCTGCCCGGAGCTGATTCGGGCAACCCATTTGCTACGGAGCTGCGCATCTTCCAGCCGCACCGCATTTTCCACGAAGGCAATATGCGCGCGCCATAGCTGAGCCACATGCGAGTCGGCCTCGGCTAATTCGATGAGCAACCGGAAGACATCGCTCAAGCGCGCCCCATGGCCGCCGTCGGCAACCGGCAGGCGCAGCGCACCGAAGCGCTCACGGTTCAGCAAGCCAACCTGTTCGAAAGGCAGGATCCGCTGCCGGTCGCGTTCCCTTGCACCGGCGGCGATCTGTGCGAACACCGGACGGAAAATGCCGGCAAGCCGTTCATACTGCTCGTCAGCGCCGGGGCCCGGGGTGATTTTCAGCAGCTGCCGGGTAGGAAGTTCCTGTGGAAGGTCGTCAAGCTCCACCGCGCTACCCGCAATAGACGGGTCGCTGAGCGCATTAAAGTCGCCAGCGGGATCGCCAAATGACATCGAAAGTCCTCAATTCTTTCCATCGGTCCTGGCTGTAGCACCGTCCCGCGCCAATATTTAGGTGGGTGGTTGCTGCGACGTCGACGAGCCAGATCTCTCGGTCGCTCTGGATGGTTCGTAATCATTTGTAGCCTGAGGTCTACTTCGTCCTCAACCCGGTTAGTCACATTTCGTCGTGCACGGATGGAGATTGAAATGCATCAAGGACAGCACTTGCCTAACGCGGCCGAACACAATGCCTAGCGTTTAGCGATTTTTCGGCCAAATACGCGATTAGTGAAATAAAAATCGAAACATCACGATGATGTGACGCATCTATCGAATATTTATCATGTTACGAAAGATTTGCATTGAAATCGTTCGAAGGCCTGTAATAGTCGTGTAACCATCCCGAGCGGCTAAGAGATCTGGCTCTGTGACGCCGCAGCAACCACCACCCACGGTTAATAAACCAAACGGTGACCGGTGCTACCGCCAGGAACGATGGAGATGATCATGGCTTTCATTTCGCCTTGCCCGCAACGGCTCGCTATGCGACATTGCACTTTCTTGGCGTTCCCATAAAGTACCGCGCACCCACACGCTCAGTGCGCCTTCCGCTGACTCGAAATTAATCGCCCTAAACTTTTCAAGGACCGCAATGACCACCACCGAATTGGCCAGTACAAATCAGCCCTCCAGCGCCGAGGCACGCCAGGAGTTCTGGGACGAGGCGGCGAACCTGCTTGACTGGGACACCCCATGGCACACCACCAGCCAGATCATCCCGGCAGACGCACAAGCCAAGCGCGGCCCGCAGATCTCCTGGTACCTGGGGGGCAAGCTCAACGCCGCGGTGAATTGCGCCGACCGCCATGTGGCAGCCGGCAACGGTGAAAAGGTCGCCCTCTACTTCGAGGGCGAGCCAGGTGACCGCATCGCGGTGACCTATCGGAACCTCCAGGAGCGCGTCAGCCAGGCGGCGAACGCCCTGCAGGAGCTCGGCGTGGCCAAGGGCGACCGCGTGGTCATCTACCTGCCGGTGCTTATCGAAACCATCGTCATCACCCTGGCCTGTGCACGCATCGGGGCGATCCATTCGCTGGTCTTCGGCGGCTTCTCCGCGGAGGCGTTGAAGTTCCGGGTGGAAGACACCAAGGCCAAGCTGCTGGTCACCACCGACGGCCAGTTCCGCCGCGGCACCTCGGTTCCGGTCAAGGCCAACGCAGACCTTGCGGTATCCGGGGAAAACAGCATCGAAAAGGTTCTGGTAATCCGCCGGACCGGGGATGAGATCCCGTGGACCGCCGGACGCGACGTGTGGTGGCACGAGGCGGTGGAAACCCAGTCCACCGAGCACGCGGCGCAGGCTTTTGACGCCGAGACGCCGCTGTTCATCATGTACACCTCCGGAACCACCGGTCAGCCCAAGGGCCTGGTGCACACCACCGGCGGTTACCTGACCCAGGCCGCGTACAGCCACAATCTCCTGTTCGGCAACCCCGACGAATCCCAGCGCGCGGGCGACGTGCACTGGTGCACCGCAGATCTGGCTTGGGTCACCGCGCACACCTACGAGATCTACGGCCCGCTGGCCAACGGCGTCACCCAGGTGATCTACGAGGGCGTGCCCAACGCACCGCACCCGGGCCGCCACTTTGAGATCATCGAACGCTACAAGGTCACCAGCTACTACACCGCGCCGACCCTGGTCCGTTCGCTGATGGGCTGGTTCCCCGAAGGGGTTCCCGCCGACTATGACCTGTCCTCGGTTCGGGTGGGCGGCACCGTGGGCGAGGCGGTCAACCCCGAGGCGTGGCGCTGGCTGCGCGCTCAGCTGGGGCGCGGCACCCCCGGCGGCATCCCGATGGTCGATACCTGGTGGCAGTCCGAGTCCGGCGCGACAGTCCTCTCCCCGCTGCCTACCGACGAGCACTTCAAGCCCGGCTGCGCTTCGCGGGCGCTGCCCGGCGTTTCGGTGGACATCGTGGACGCCGCCGGCGGCCGCGTGGGGCCCAACGAGCAGGGAAATATCGTGATCACCCAGACCGGCCCGTCCATGGCCCGCACGGTCTGGGGAAACCCGGAACGCTACTACACCAGCTACTGGGAGCAGTACGCCGCGCAGGGCTGGTTCCTGGCCGGGGATGGCGCGCGTTTCGATGAGGATGGGGATATCTACATCCTGGGACGCACCGATGACGTGATCAATATTTCCGGGCACCGGCTGTCCACCATCGAGATCGAATCAGCACTGGTCACCCACCCAGGCGTGGTCGAGGCGGGAGTCTGCCCGACCCCGGATCAGCAGACCGGGCATGCGGCTACCGCGTTCGTGGTGCCGCTGGATGCCTCGCTGGTTGCGGCGCAACCCGATGCGCAGACGCTCGCCCGCCAGCAGCAGTTCATCGCCGAGCTGCGCGCAACCGTCACCACGCAGATCGGGCCGATCGCCAAACCACGCGATATCGTCCTGGTCCCCGATGTGCCCAAGACCCGCTCGGGCAAAATCATGCGCCGCCTGCTGACCCAGCTCTTTGAGGGCACCAAGCTCGGGGACACCACCAGCTTGCAAAATGAACCATGCATTGCCCGGCTCAACGAGATCTGCCGCGCTCGTCCCTAGCCGCCAATAAATCTGGCCGACCTTCATCCGCAATTGCGAAGGTCGGCCAGATTCGTTTAACCGCTTCTGACCACGAATTTTCAGCGGAGCGAAAAGACACGAGTAATTATCTTGACTCATTCAAAATAAATAGGGCAAGCTAGTACCATGACAACATCCGAGGGAATCGAGAAGGTGCTGCGCGAAGCATCGATGCGGGTCACCCGACCGCGCGTCGCGGTGCTCGCCGCGGTGACAGCTCATCCCCACGCGGATACCGAAACCATTATCGAGGCAGTGCGCCAAGAACACCCGCTGGTATCCCACCAGGCGGTCTACGATTCGCTGAAGCTTCTCACGAACCTTGGACTGCTCCGCCAAATTCAGCCCCACGGGCATATCGCCCGGTACGAAACCCGCGTAGGGGACAACCACCATCATGTGGTGTGCCGCAATTGCGGAACGCTGGCAGACGTGGACTGCGCCGTCGGAGCCGCACCTTGCTTGCATGCCTCGGATCACCACGGTTTCAGCATCGACGAGGCAGAGGTCATCTATTGGGGACTCTGCCCGGACTGCCAACAAGCCAAGACAGCGCAGCCGGCTACGGGAACTGTCTGAAAAGAAGTACCGCAAGGAACTAATTTTCGTCTCCGCGGGCCAACGGCGCACGGAGACGGAGTACCAAACCAATCCCTTATCGGAAGGAAGACTACATGTCAGAAACGACTGCAGGTCAGTGCCCAGTAGTAGGAGCCGGACGCGTTCACCCTACCCAGGGTCATGCGAATACCGAATGGTGGCCAAATAAGCTCAACCTGAAGATTCTTTCGAAGAACCAGGAAGCCACCAACCCGCTGGATCCCGACTTCGATTACATCGCTGCCTTCGAGGCGCTGGATCTTGCTGCCGTCAAGGCCGATATTGCCGAGCTGATGACCAAGTCCTACGACTGGTGGCCAGCTGACTTCGGTCACTACGGTCCGTTCTTCATCCGCATGGCGTGGCACGCGGCGGGCACCTACCGCTCGCATGACGGCCGCGGTGGCGCAGGCGCCGGCCAGCAGCGTTTCGCACCATTGAACTCCTGGCCGGATAACGTGAACCTGGACAAGGCACGTCGCCTGCTATGGCCGGTCAAGAAGAAGTATGGCCAGTCGCTGTCCTGGGCCGACCTGATCGTGCTGACCGGCAATGTGGCCCTTGAAGACATGGGCTTCGAAACCTTCGGTTTCGCCGGCGGCCGCAAGGACGTTTGGGAAGCCGACGACGACATTTACTGGGGTCCGGAGAAGGTCTGGCTGGAGAGCGAACGCTACACCGGCGCACGCAATCTGGAGGCGCCACTGGCAGCAGTCCAGATGGGCCTGATCTACGTGAACCCAGAGGGTCCGGATGGCGTGGCAGATCCATTGGCTTCGGCCATCGATATCCGCGAAACCTTCCGCCGCATGGGCATGGACGACGAGGAAACCGTCGCGTTGATCGCCGGCGGCCACACCTTCGGCAAGACCCACGGCGCCAGCGCCGAATCCCACAAGGGCGGCGATCCGGAATCGGCTCCGCTGGAAATGCAGGGACTGGGCTGGAAGTCGGACTTCGGCACCGGGCACGGCGATGACACCATCGGCTCGGGCTTGGAAGTCACTTGGACCTACCACCCAACCCGCTGGGACAACGAGTTCTTCCACATCCTCTTCGCCTACGAGTGGGAGCTGTTCTACTCCGAGGCCGGCGCGCAGCAGTGGCGCCCGAAGGACGGGGCAGGCGACGACATGGTGCCAATGGCCCACAACGCAGCCGCACGCCGCGAACCACGCATGCTGACCAGTGACCTGGCGCTGCGCTTCGACCCGATCTACGGTCCAATCTCGGAGGACTTCAAGAACAACCAGGAGAAGTTCGCCGATGCCTTCGGCCGTGCCTGGTTCAAGCTGACCCACCGCGACATGGGCCCGAAGTCCCGCTACTTCGGCCCAGAAGTTCCGGCTGAGGACCTCACCTGGCAGGATCCATTGCCGGCAGCTCCGGAGGTCACCCTGGGTGACACCGAGATCGCCGCATTGAAGTCCCTGATCGCCGAATCCGGGCTGTCGGTTCAGCAGCTGGTTTCCACCGCGTGGAAGGCCGCAGCAAGCTTCCGCTCCTCGGACAAGCGTGGCGGCGCCAACGGCGGCCGCATCCGCCTGGAACCACAGGTTTCCTGGACGGTGAACCAGCCTGAGCAGCTCAAGCCGGTCATCGCGGCGCTGGAAAGCATCGTTGCCGAATTCAACGCGACCTCGGCCGTGAAGGCTTCCTTCGCCGACGTTGTGGTTCTGGCCGGCAACGTGGGTGTCGAGCAGGCAGCGCTGGCCGCCGGCCAGCAGCTAAACGTTCCGTTCACTCCGGGGCGCGTTGACGCAACCCAGGAGCAGACCGACGTGGAGCAGTTCGCCTGGCTGGAGCCGGTAGCCGACGGCTTCCGCAACTACGATTCGGGCTTCCTGCAGCTGCCTTCTGAATACCTGCTGCTGGACCGCGCCAACCTGCTGGGCTTGACCGCCCCGGAGGCGACCGTGCTCCTCGGCGGCCTGCGCGTACTGGGCAACAACTGGGACGGCTCGAACACCGGCGTCTTCACCGAAACCCCGGGCGCGCTGACCAACGATTTCTTCGCGAACTTGTTGGAGCTGGGCCTCGAGTGGACCCCGGACGCCGAGGAGAAGACCTACTCGACCACCGACGGCCGCTGGGTTGGCAGCCGCGTTGATCTGGTCTTCGGTTCGAACTCCGAGCTGCGTGCACTGGCCGAGGTCTACGCCGCGGACGATGCCAAGGAGAAGTTCGCCAAGGACTTCGCCGCAGCATGGGCCAAGCTCATGGATGCCGACCGCTTCGAACTGCGCAATAAGTAGTTTCTAGCCTCATGACGATGGCCGCCACCCCTTGCGGGGTGGCGGCCATTGTTCTTAAATTGTTCTTAAATGAGCCACGAGGGTACGCATCCGATTCGTTGGTTTGCTGCGCCGCAGCCACGCCATTGCGCATGGCCGGGCCGCCCTCGCTATCGGGGTTTAGCCGCTACGCCCATTTGCTGGTTGAATGCTCCGCATCGATCACGCGGACCGTTCGGGATTTCGAGCGCATCACGATCGATTGCGTGCGGATGGTCCGCGGCCCGGTCCGCAGGCCCTGCAGCAAGTCACCGTCGGTGATGCCTGTGGCCGCGAAATAGCAGTTGTCGCTGCGGACCAAGTCACCGGTGGAATACACCTTGTCCATATCCAGGCCCGCAGCCAGACCGCGTTCGCGCTCTTCGCCGCTGGTTGGATGCATCCGCCCCTGGATCACTCCGCCGAGGGCCTTGACGGCGCACGCGGTGATCACGCCTTCCGGGGAGCCGCCAACGCCCATCAACGCGTCGATGCCGGTTCCTTCACGTACCGCCGCGATCGCCGCCGCCACATCACCGTCGACCAGTGCCTTGGTCCGAGCGCCGGCCGCGTGAATTTCCTGAACCAGATTCTGGTGCCGTTCACGATCGAGTACGCTCACCGTCAACTGGCGAATATCGACCGACTTTGCCTTCGCGATCAACCGCAGGTTTTCCTTCACCGGCAACCGCAAATCCACGTATTCCGCGGCTTCGGGGCCGGTCACTAATTTCTCCATATAGAACACCGAAGAGGCATCGAGCATTGACCCGGCCTCGGCGACGGCCAGCACGGACAGCGCATTTTCAAGGCCCATGGCGGTCAGCCGGGTGCCATCGATCGGGTCGACTGCCACATCGCATTTCGCCCCCTCGCCGGTGCCCACGCGTTCACCGTTGAACAGCATAGGTGCCTGATCTTTTTCACCCTCGCCGATCACCACGGTCCCGTCGAATCGCACCGAGGCAAGCAGCGAACGCATCGCGTCCACGGCCGCCCCATCTGCGCGCAGCTTATCCCCCGCACCCACCCACGGGCCAGAGGCGATAGCCGCCGCTTCGGTGGCCCGCACCAGCTCCAAGGCCAGGTTTCGGTCGGCATGCAGAGAAGAAATATCAGGCATCAGGTCAACTGCTTTCTACTACGCTGGCCCTTGCAGGACCTAATTTTTGAACCACAGGCAGGCTCCCGGGCAATAGCTTTCGAAGCTATGCCGAAGAAGATGAGTCTGCGCGGTACTTCCGGTTACGCACTGCGAGGATCAAGGCGCCGATCACGGCGGCAAGCAGCGAGCCGCACAGCACCCCGACCTTGACATACTGTGCCTCGGCACCATCTGCGCCAAAGGCGAGTTCACCAACCAGCAGCGAGACCGTGAAGCCGATTCCGGCGACGAAGGCCATCCCGAGTACATCCACCCACTTGATCGACCGGTCCAGCGTGATCCCCGGAATCCTCGTGACCAGGAAGGTGGAGGCGGTGATGCCAATGGATTTACCCAGCACCAGGCCGGCAATGATGCCTACGGCCACCGGGCTGAGCAGTGACTCGGCCAGCCCCGAAAGCCCGCCCACGGCCACGCCCGCGGCGAAGAAGGCGAACACGGGGATGGCGACTACCGATGAGGGCACGCTCCAGCGGTCCGCAAAATGCGCCGCTAGCCCGTCATATACCGGTTGGCCGTCATTGGTCGTGCCGATCTTCACCCGCGCCCGCGAGGTTGCGACCACCGGAACCATGAAACCTAGCAGCACCCCGGCCACGGTCGCGTGGATACCCGAGGCATGCACTAGCGCCCACACCGCAATGCCTAGTGGCATCAGGATCCACCACGCACGCACGCCGCGCTGCACGGCGAACGCAAACACCAACAGTGGAATCAGGGCCAGAGCCAGCGGCAGCCACGCTAGATCATCGGTGTAGAAGATCGCGATGATCGAAATCGCCAAGAGGTCGTCAACCACCGCAAGGGTCAGCAAGAACGTGCGCAGCGCCGGCGGGAGGAACTTTCCGACGACTGCGATGACCGCGATCGCGAAGGCGATATCGGTGGCAGCAGGAATCGCCCAGCCGTTGATCGCGTCGCTCCCGGCGCTGGTGATCACCCACGCGTAGAACAGCGCAGGCAGGGCTACGCCGCCGATTGCGGCAGCGATGGGGACCAACGCGGTGCGTGGGTTGCGAAGCTTGCCGACAACGAACTCTTCCTTCAATTCCAGGCCGACCACGAAGAAGAAGATTGCCAGCAGCCCGTCGGCTGCCCACGTGCCTACCGAAAGATTCAGGTGCAGCGCTTCGGGGCCGAAAGTGAAGTTCCGTAGATCCTCATACCAGGACGCGGCGGGGGAATTGGCGAGGATCAGCGCAGCGACCGTTGCGCACAGCAGCAACAAGCCGCCGACCGAGTCCTGCTTTAATGTCTGGTGGATTCCACGCCAGATGGAATGGGGTGCTTGACGAATTACGTCGGAAGAATGGTGCGACAAAGTAAGGTGTCTTTCTCAGAAGAGGTATGCGGGCGCGATGGCGCGCGGAATCCACCGATCAAGAAAGAGAGCAGAGAGCCGCGCAGATCAGGAGCGCGGTGGTGGACAGCCGGCGATCTCGCCATGGGCATTGGTTCCCCAGGAACTCATCCACCCGTTAGTGCCGCTAGCCCGTTTCGTCAGTAATTTTGAGTTCGGGAACACCGCAGCGATCAACCGCTGCACGTGGGACGAAACCAAAAAGGGCATGCTTCAACACTAACATGAACCGGGCAGGCAGCGATTGGAATACGCCACCAGTACGCGGGCAGAACGGCGGTAGAAAACATGTGGGGCGGGCCCCGAGGTGGAGGCACTTTGCCGCGGAGTTCGCGGATGAATAGTTCATTGCGTTACCGAGCTATCAAGCGCTCCCCGAGCACCATCCCCAGGTCTGTGCGGCTTAGCTCCGTGGCTCGGGCTAGAAAAGGACCGGGGCTTGTTCTGAACGATCCGGATTTTCCATCCGGAGCAGGTAGGTCTTGGTCTCCAGCCCACCCAGATAGCCGCCGAGCGAACCATCGGTGCGCAGGACCCGGTGGCAGGGCAGGACGATAGGCAGCGGATTGGTGGCGCAGGCCGATCCAACCGCGCGCACCGCCTTGGGCTTGCCGAGCCTTTCGGCCATCCGGGCATAGCTCCAGGTTTCGCCGTAGCCTATCTGGCTCAGTTCCAGCTGGACTTGCCTGCGGAATTCGGTCGAGAGGCGCAGGTCCAAGGGCACTTCGAATTCCTGCCGGTCCCCGGCAAAGTACTCTTCGAGCTGCCAGGCGACATTGTCCAGTTTTGCTGGCGCGCGCAAGATCCGCGCACCCACTTTGCCGGACAGGATATCGAGGATCGATTCATGCCCCTCGCTTTCGAAGGCGACCCGAACCAGCCCCACCTCCGTGCAGGCCATAAGCAGCCGCCCGATGGGCGAATCCACTACCCGATAGGCGATATCGATCAACTGCTGCTCCCCCGCGCTACGCTCCAGGCGCGTATGGAGCTCGCGCAGCAGCTGCGCCTCGGATGAGGTCGGGTTGGAGTCTGGAGTTTGCGTGTTCATCGGTCGCCTCCTGGTAGTTGATCCTGCGACAGGTGGGTTCGCAGGTTCTTGATTCCGTCGGCTGAAGCACGCCGGGCAGCATCCGCGCTGCCGGAGAGAATCTCGGCGATTTGGGCATAGCCGAGCCCACCCAGATAACGGTAGGCCACGACCAGCCGCTGCTTTTGTGGCAGCAGCTTCACTGCCTGCCACAGCTCCATGTTTGCCACGTGGTCCTCCGCGCTGGTCTCGGACGATGCCCGAGTGGCTGGCTGGACCTCTGCTTGGCTGAGTTCTGGTTTGTGCCGGCGGAGCTCATCGATGGCCTTGCGATGGGCGATGCGCACCAGCCACGCCTGGACATTCGCCTCCTCATCCAGCTCCGGGTACGCCTTCAGCGCGGAGAGAAACGTTTCGGACCAGGCATCCTGCGCGCGGTGCTCATCGAGCAGGGCGCGGCAAACCCGAAGGACGCTCAGCCCGTGGGCCTGGACGATGCGTTCGAATGGCTGTTTCATGCTGCTCCTGGTTCGGTGCTTTCACCATGTAAACGTACCGCCGCGATGTTTTGTGAGGTTTCGTGGGGATTTTTCTTCGAGAAAGATTCTCCGCGGCTGCCTAGCGGTGCTTAAGCAGTACCGGCCCGGTGCCGGATAATCACTGGGTGGGAAACGAGCCTAGCGGGCGTCCGCAAGATCGTGTTCCTGAACGAGTTCGGCGAGCCGGGCAAGGCTGACCGGAATGACTTCTCCATTTTCCACTCCCCGCTCGGCGCGGGTCCCGGCGAGCGCGTCGCGGGTGATGCGCATGGCGGCCCCATGGCTGACCACCAGCATGCGGCGGCCGGGGTTTGCCTGAATCAGTTCGGTCAAGGCGAGCAGCATCCGCTGCAGCACCAGTTCACGGCTCTCGGCTTGCCCCGCCAGCGCAGCCGCTTCCCGCTCGGTCACTTCGATCATGACCCGCCCTTCGAGCGGACCGAAGCCGCGTTCAACCGCGTGAGCAACCGGGGCACCGGTGTCGACGCCGAGTTCCGCGGCGATGAGCGCGGCGGTCTCCTGGGCGCGGGACAGCGGGGAGGCGAGCACCAGATCCCACCCCTCCCCCATGAGCGCTCGCCCGGCCGCGCGCGCCTGTTCGCGGCCGGTCTCGTTCAGCTCGATGTCCGTGCGGCCCTGGAGCCGACCCGCAAGATTCCAGTCGGTCTGCCCGTGTCGTACCAGTGCTAGCGCGGTGTCCATAATTCGAGCATAGGGTAACCGCGGCGCCGCACCCGAATCAGTCTGCGCTTCAACCTTCGCAACCTTAGGACTCATTGTTGGGTCATCCCAGGACATATTGACAGACTATTACTTAACCATCCCGAGCGGCCGAGAGATCTGGTTTGATGACGCCGCAGCAACCTGCCACAGCCGGTGGATCAGGTGCTACCGCCAGAACCGATGGAGCTGCTTTCCACTGGACTCCAGGGGTTATGCGACATTGACCCGGGATTCCTGCCGAAGACCCAGTCGACAAGGAGTCGTAAGCCACCATGGCCGACCACAAGTTTGGATTCCGCACCCGCGCGCTACACGCAGGCGGCACCCCCGATGCCGAGCATGGCGCACGCGCCGTGCCGATCTACCAGAGCACCTCATTCGTCTTCAAAGACACCGATGATGCGGCGAACCTGTTCGCCCTGCAGAAATACGGCAACATCTATTCGCGCATCGGCAATCCGACCGTGGCGGCTTTCGAGGAGCGCATGGCCTCCCTCGAAGGGGGCATCGGCGCGGTAGCCACCGGCTCCGGCATGGCAGCCGAGTTCGTCACCTTCGCGGCGCTGGCACAGGCCGGAGACCACATCGTGGCCTCTTCCAAGCTCTACGGCGGCACCATCACCCAGCTGGACGTCTCCCTGCGCCGCTTCGGCATCAACACCACCTTCGTCGATTCCAACGAGGCGGCCGACTTTGAGGCTGCCATCCAGGAAAACACCAAGGCCGTCTACACCGAGATCGTGGCGAACCCCTCCGGCGACATTGCAGACCTGAAGGGCCTGGCCGAGGTGGCGCACCGGCACAACCTGCCGCTGGTGGTCGACTCCACGCTGACCCCGCCGTACCTGCTGCGCCCTATCGAGCACGGTGCGGACATCGTGATCCACTCGGCGACCAAGTTCATCGGCGGCCACGGCACCACCTTGGGTGGTGTGGTCATCGAGGCCGGCACCTTCAACTGGGGCAACGGCAAGTTCCCCACTATGACCGAACCGGTGCCGAGCTACGGCAACGTGTCCTGGTGGGATAACTTCGGCGAGTACGGCTTCCTGACCAAGCTGCGCAGCGAGCAGCTGCGCGACTTCGGTCCCTCCCTGCCGGCCCAGTCGGCCTTCCAGCTGCTGCAGGGTTTGGAGACGCTGCCGCAGCGCATGGACAACCACTTGGCCAACGCGAAGCAGATCGCCGCGTGGCTCGAAGCCGATGACCGCGTCGGCTATGTGAACTACGCGGGCCTGGAATCCCACCCACAGCATGAGCGGGCCACCGAATTGCTTCCCCTGGGCGTCGGCTCGGTCTTCAGCTTCGGCGTGAAGGGTGGGCGTGCGGCCGGCACCAAGTTCATCGAGGCGTTGCAGCTGGCCAGCCACCTGGCGAATATCGGCGATGCGCGCACCTTGGTGCTGCACCCGGGCTCCACCACGCACCAGCAGCTGAGCGCCGCGCAGATGATTGCCGCCGGCGTTCCGGAGGACCTGATCCGCTTGTCGGTTGGCCTGGAGGACGTCGAAGACATCATCTGGGACCTTGATCAGGCGCTGAGCGCCTCGCAGGCAGCCACCGCGGACGAACAGCTCGACACTCCCACCTATGACGGCGCCGCCTGCGCCGTGCCAGCCGCTTCGAAGGGAGCGAACTAATGAGCATCGAAGAACGCACCTGGCAGGCGCCCGGCGCGGCCGAACGCCTGCAGATCCTGCGCGATACAAAGGTCATCGCCATTGTTGGCGCCTCGAATAAGCCCTCGCGTGCGAGCTATTTCGTCGCCACCTACCTGCTGTCCTCCTCGAAGTACAAGGTGTACTTCATCAACCCGGTGCTCGACGAGATTCTGGGCCAGCCGGTCTACAAGTCGCTGGCGGATCTGCCGGAGACCCCGGATCTGGTTGAGGTCTTCCGAAAGCACGATGACCTTCCCGGCGTACTGGATGAGGCCGTGGCGGTGGGCGCGAAAACGCTGTGGCTGCAGCTTGGATCCTGGCATGAGGAAGTCGCCGCACGCGGCGAGGCGGCGGGCCTGAACGTGGTCATGGATCGCTGCGTCAAGATTGAGCACGCACGCTTCCACGGCGGCTTGCGCCTGGCCGGCTTCAACACCGGAGTCATTTCTTCCAAACGCCAGATCCTGGCGTAGCGCTCGGCTCAATACCTCGATCGGTGGGTTCCCTCTGCGGAGAGGACCCACCGATTTTTGTCTTTTGAACGGATAACCCCACGCAAGCAAAGATTAATCCACAATATTTTTGGATTTCATCTTGACTACCCCACGCAAACGGGCATAAAGTCATGGAAACACAGATTCGTGTGTTGTAGATCATGACTTCATGGAGGCGCAGATGTTTGCCGAGGAAAGACACCGGCTAATCACTGATCAGTTGGCGAATGCCGGGAAAGTAACCGTCGCTCAGCTGGCCCAGCGCTTCGAGATCACCGCCGAAACGGTCCGCCGCGATCTGGCCCAGATGGAATCAGAGAACCTCTTGCGCCGGGTGCACGGCGGTGCGGTCGCGGCCAGCGAGGCGAGCACCCGCGAGGAAAGCTATGTAGCCCGCACTGCCATCCACGCCGAGGCCAAGGCCCGGATTGCCCAGCGCGCGCTGAGCCTGCTCCCGGTCTCCGATGCCTCGGTCATTCTCGATGCGGGAACCACCACCGAGATTCTCGCCGAACGCATGGTGAAAACCAATGCAGGGTCGGGGCTCGTGGTGATCACCCACGCGCTGCCGATCGCCACCGCGCTGATGCAAAGCCCGCAGATTGCCTTGGAAATGATTGGCGGACGAGTTCGCGGAATCACCGGCGCCAGCAGCGGGGCGCGCACCGCACAGGAATACGCGAACTACCGCGCAGACATTGCTTTTATCGGAACCAACGGCCTGCATGCCGGCTTCGGGCTGAGCACCCCGGACCCGTTGGAAGCCGCCGTCAAAACGGCGCTGGTCGCCAGCGCCCGCCGGGTGGTCCTCCTGGTGGATTCCTCGAAATTCGAGCAGGAAACCCTGGTCCGCTTCGCGCGGCTGGACCAGGTGGACACGATCGTCACCGATCACGCCCCGGAAGCCGAGCTGTCCCGCGCCCTGGAACTAGCCGAGGTAGAGGTAGTGGTCGCATGATTATCACCCTGACCTGCAACCCGGCCCTGGACAAGACCATCGAGCTGCTGGATCCGCTGGCCCACGGAGCGGTCCAGCGCGCGGCCAGAAGCCACACCCAAGCCGCCGGCAAGGGAGTCAATGTTTCCCGGGCGATCTCGATCGCCGGTGCCCAGAGCCTGGCATTGCTCCCCGGAGCGGCCAATGACCCCTTGATCGCGGCGCTGCGCGGCGACGGGCTTGAGTTCAAGGCGCTGCCCATCGATGGGCCCTTGCGCACCAACATCGCCATCACCGACCCGGACGGCACCACCACGAAGATCAACGAATCGGGTCCGGTGCTCACGGCCGAGGCGCTGAACGCACTGAGCGCGCTGGTGCTGGAATCCGCTGGCGCAGCCCAATGGGTGGTGATGGCCGGCTCGCTGCCACCGGGAGCACCCGCAGATTTCTACGCCCAGCTCACCGCGGCACTGCGCGATGCGCTCGGGGTGAATTGCCCGAACATCGCCGTGGACACCTCCGGTGAACCGCTGCGCCAGCTCTTTGCCCACGGCCCAAGCCACGTCCCGGATCTGATCAAGCCAAATGCCGAGGAACTGGCCGAACTGGTGGGCTCGCAGCTCACCGAGGAGCAGCTCGAGGCCGACGCCGAGCTGACCGCGAGCACCTGCCGCGACCTGCTCGAACGCGGGGCCGGCGCGGTGCTTGCCACCCTCGGAGCGCACGGCGCCGTGCTGGCAACGGGCCAGGGCGCCTGGCATGGCTGGCACCAGCCGATCACCGCCCGCAGCACCGTGGGCGCCGGAGACTCTTCGCTGGCAGGCTACCTGCTCGCGGCCATCTCCGGGGCAGCACCGGATCAGTGTCTTGGCTCCGCCATCGCCTACGGCGCGGCGGCGGCCTCACTTCCCGGCTCAACCATTCCCGCACCATCCGATCTCACCGTGGACGCCGTCACCGTTCTCGCACTAACCCCAAGGCAAGGATCATAGCTATGAGCGACCTGATCACCACCCAGCTCGTCACCCTCGACGCGCACTTGGGCACCTCGACCTCCGAGGTCATCAACCATCTGGCGCATTTGGTGGCCCAGGCCTCCCGCGCCACCGACGCCTCGGCTTTGGCCGAGCATGCGCTGGCCCGAGAAGACAAAACGGCAACCGGCGTCCCCGGGGGCATCGCGATCCCGCACTGCCGTTCGGCGGCCGTGACCATCCCGACCCTGGCCATGGCGCGCCTGGCCACCCCGGTGGACTTCGGAGCCAAGGACGGCCCGGCGGATCTGATCTTCTTCATCGCCGCCCCGGAAGGCGCCGACAAGGATCATTTGAAGCTGCTCTCCAAGCTGGCCCGCGCACTGGTCAAGAAGACCTTCACCGGCGCCCTGCGTGAAGCCAAGAGCGACGAGGAAATCGTCGCACTGGTCTCCGCGGTGATCTCCGATAGCCCCACGGCGCCTGCCGCGGCGGGCACCGCACCTGCCGCGCAGCCCGAAGCGCCGGCTGCTACCGCGAAGGTCTCCAGGATCGTTGCGGTCACCGCCTGCCCCACGGGCATCGCGCACACCTACATGGCGGCCGACTCGCTGGCGCAAAGCGCCGAGGAGCTCGGCATCGACTTCGCTGTGGAAACCCAGGGCTCCTCCGGCTCAACCGCCTTGGACCCGGCGGTAATCGAAGCCGCCGACGCGGTGATCTTCGCGGTAGACGTCGACGTGCGTGACCGCTCGCGTTTCGCCGGCAAACCGGTGATCCAGGTTCCCGTCAAACGCGGCATCGACGAGCCGGAAAAGCTCTTGCAGGATGCCATCGCCGCGGCCACCGATCCCAACGCGCGCAAGGTTCCCGCCGGCACGGCCGCCGCGGAATCCGAACAGGGCGGCGGCAAGCAAGGCTTCGGCGCCGACCTGAAGCGTGCACTGCTCACCGGCGTCTCCTACATGATCCCGTTTGTCGCCGGCGGCGGTTTGCTGATCGCCTTAGGCTTCCTGCTCGGCGGTTACGACATCACCGACGTGGCCGATCAGTACCTGGCGGAGACGACGCTGTTCAATCTGCCGGACGAGGGGCTCCTGGCCTTCCTCGGCGCGGTCGCCTTCAAGATCGGCGGGTTGTCCATGGGCTTCCTAGTGCCGGCGCTGGCCGGCTACATCGCCTACGCCTACGCCGACCGTCCGGGCATCGCCCCTGGCTTCACCGCCGGTGCGGTGGCCGGGTTCATGGGAGCCGGCTTCCTCGGCGGCATCGTCGGCGGCCTGATTGCCGGACTCGCGGCACGCTGGATCAGCTCATGGAACGTTCCGCGCTGGCTGCGCGGTCTGATGCCGGTGGTCATCGTGCCGCTGCTGGGCTCGATCATCGCCTCGGGGCTGATGATCCTCTTCCTCGGCGGCCCGATCGCAAAACTCACCGAAGCCTTGAACTCATGGCTATCGGGCATGTCGGGCACCGCCGCGGCAATTCTTGGACTGATTCTCGGCCTGATGATGGCGGTAGATCTGGGCGGACCGGTCAACAAGGTTGCTTACTCCTTCGCCGTGGCAGGACTGGGAGCCGGCTCGATTACCGATAACCCGGCACCGCTGATGATCATGGCGGCGGTTATGGCCGCGGGCATGGTTCCACCACTGGCCATGGCGCTGGCCACCGCGGTCTCCCCGAGGCTCTTCACCGGGGCCGAACGCGAGAACGGCAAGGCGGCCTGGCTGCTCGGTGCCGCGTTCATCTCCGAAGGGGCAATTCCCTTCGCCGCGGCGGATCCGCTGCGCGTCATCCCGGCCTCGATGGTCGGCGCCGGGGTCACCGGTTCGCTGATCATGACCTTTGATGTGGTCAGCCAGGCACCCCACGGCGGAGCCTTCGTCTTCTTCGCGATGAACAACACCTGGCCGATGTTCTTGCTGGCAACGCTCATCGGCACGCTGGTTTCCGCGGCGCTGGTGATTATCTTGAAGAAATTCGTCCGCAAGTCCGCGACGCCGGGCATAGAGAATGCGAAGGTCGGCGCATGAGCACCCCTAGCGTAGAAAAGTTCTCCGGCGTCGGGGTCAGCGCGGGCCGGGTCATCGGCACCGTGCGGCGCATGCCCGATCCGATCAGCGCTCCGGCCGACGGCGCCCCGTTCGCCCCGGGGGCCAGCGTGGAGAGCGAAACCGCCCGACTGGCCGAGGCCACCGCGACGGTCGCGGCACAGCTGAAGGAACGCGCGGCGCATGCCACCGGAGACGCTCAAGCGGTGCTCAAGGCCACCGCGCTGATGGCCAGCGACCGCAGCCTGCTGAAGTCCGCGACGAAGCTTGTCGCCTCGGGCACCTGCGCCGAGTCGGCGCTCTGGGAAGCCGCCGACGCGGTGGCCACCCAGCTTGCGGCGCTCGGCGGCTACATGGCCGAACGCGCCGGCGACGTGCTGGATGTGCGGGCGCGCATCGTGGCCCAGCTGCGCGGGGTCCCCGCCCCGGGAATCCCCGACTCGGACGAGCCCTTTGTGCTCGTTGCGGTGGACCTGGCGCCGGCGGATACCGCCACCCTGGATCCGGCCAAGGTCTTAGCCCTGGTCACCAGCGACGGCGGCCCGCAGTCCCACACCGCGATCATCGCCCGCTCCCTGGGCTTGCCTGCCATCGTCGCGGCGAGCGAGACCACCGCGCTGCGCGATGCGGACCGGGTGTACGTGGACGGCATCGACGGGCTGGTGGTGCGCAACCCCACCGAGGTCGAGGTCGCCATCGCGCGCACCTACGCCAACCGCGAGCAGCTGCCGGACTTCGACGGCAGCGGCGTGCTGGCCGACGGGCACCGCGTCCCGCTGCTGGCCAACGTCGGAAGCGGCGAGGACGCGCAGGCGGCCGCCGCGGCCGGAGCCGAAGGCGTGGGCCTGCTGCGTACCGAGTTCTGCTTCCTGGGACGCGAAAAGGAACCTTCCCACGAGGAGCAGGTCGCGGCCTACGGTGCGGTCTTCGCGGCGTTCGCGCAGCAGAAGGTCGTGGTGCGCACGCTGGATGCCGGCGCCGACAAGCCATTGCCATTCCTCACCGATACCAGCGAGCCGAACCCGGCCCTCGGGGTGCGCGGCTACCGCACCGATACCACCAGTCCCGGCGTGCTGGCCCGCCAGCTCACCGCGATCTCCGAGGCGGCCGCCGCCCACCAGGCCGAGGTCTGGACCATGGCCCCGATGATTTCCACGCCCGCCGAGGCACAGGATTTCGCGGCGCTGGTCGCCGAGGCGAAGCTGCCCACCGCCGGGGTGATGATCGAGGTGCCCTCGGCCGCGCTGCTGGCCGAGCGGATCCTGGAACGCTGCGATTTTGTCTCCATCGGAACCAACGACCTGACGCAGTACACCATGGCCGCCGACCGGCAGCTGGGTTCGCTGGCGGAACTCAACGACCCCTGGCAGCCTGCGGTGCTGCACATGGTCGCGGCCACCTGCGCCGGGGCGCAAGGCGCCGGGGCGCAAGGCGCCGGGGCGCAAGGCGCCGGGGCCAAACCGGTAGGCGTGTGCGGTGAAGCCGCGGCGGATCCCGCGCTCGCGGTGGTGCTCGTGGGTCTGGGAGTCAGCACGCTGTCGATGAATAAGCGTGCGCTCGCTCCGGTAGCGGCGGTGCTGCGCACCGTGGACCTGGCGGCCGCGCAGGATTTGGCACGCCTCGCCTTGCAGGCGGCCTCGGCGGATGAGGCTCGCGCTCTGGTGCGCGCGCAGCTGCCCGAACTGGACCGTTTCGGACTGTAACCGAAGACCTAAGTACTTTAAGCTTACGAATACCACCGATCAGAAGGAGCCATCATGGCAGAACGTACAGCAATCATTGGAAGCCGGGTTGGCCTGCATGCCCGTCCGGCTGCAATCTTCGCCGAAGCCGCCGGTGAGCTTCCGGTTGAGGTCACCATCGCGCTGGAAGGAGAACCTGCCGAGGACGCGCTGGATGCCTCGAGCATCCTCTCGCTGATGGGGCTGGGAGCCGAATACGGCACCAAGGTAGTGCTGCGCGCCGAAGGCGAAGGAGCCGAGGCCTCCCTGGATCAGCTGGTCACGCTCCTGGAAATTGACCACGACTCCGAGTAGCCAAGGCTTCTCTGCTTAGCCCCGTGCCGCACCCATCAAGGGTGCGGCACGGGGCTTTTGCGTGCACCGGAATTTACTGATTGATAAACTTCAAGCAGTGGCTGGATAATTGGATTTACACGCATCTATGCAGGAGCACCCGTGAGCCGCGTGCAAGACTCGGTGCGGCACCTAGTTAAACCATTCACCCACCGAGATTATGCGCTGCTCATCATGCGCGCTGCCGCGCAGCCGGCTGCGCAGAGTTAGCCGTGAAATTCGCGCCGTGGGGCGTGGCAACTTGGCGCCAGCGCCATGGGAGGTAGATGGTTGAAGGATGAGTTCGTTCTCCCGCCGCGGCTACCGCTTTTCCGTGCTGGCTATCGCCATCGCCTTGCTTGCCGGCTGCGCCGCGCAGCCTGCGGCGCAGCAGACACCTGCCGAGCCAAGCCCCGCAGCCGTGGACTGCGCGGCCACCAAGTGCGCCGCGCTGACCTTTGACGATGGGCCCGGGGAGTTCACCGACAGGCTTTTGGACGAATTGGGCGCGCAGCACACCCCGGCCACCTTCTTCGTGCTGGGCAAAAACGTCAAGAAGTACCCGAAAACCCTGGAGCGCATGGTCCAAGAGGGACACCAGATCGGCAGCCACACCTTTGACCACAAGGATCTGACCACGTTGACCGCCGAAGGCATCGAGCAGGAGGTGCAATGGACCGAGGTAGCGATCGAAGAGGCCGCCGGGGTGCGCCCCGCCATCCTCCGCCCGCCCTACGGTTCCCACGGCGCGGTTTATGACCGGCTGGTGCCCTACCCGCTGGTGCTATGGGATGTGGACACCCTGGACTGGCAGCATCACGACCCGAAGAAGACCGTGGAAATAGCCATGGAGGAAGTCGACCCCGGCTCCATCATCTTGATGCACGACATCCATGAAAGTTCGGTCCAGGCCGTGCCGCAGCTGGTGGAAGAACTTCGGCAGGCGGGCTACACCCTGGTGACCATCGAGCAGCTTTTCTCCGGAACCGAGTTCAAGGATTCCAAGGCCTATGACAAGCGCAGCATGCCGCACAGCTGATAGGTTCCGCTATGGAGCCTGCTCGGCGTAGAGCCTGAGCTGATCGAGCATATCTCCCTCGGCCTCGCGCACCGAGGCGGCAAGCTCTTCGCATTGCTCAACGGTGGGGTCCGGATTGATCACCGCCACCTGGAGCACCACTTCGGTGTATCCGGCATCGTCTTTCAGGTCAAAACGGTAGGAGAGGCCATCTGGATTTTCGGAAGTGTGCGCCACCAGCAGTCGGTTCTCGATCAGGTCGTGGATCCGGTAGTGGCGTTCGTGCTTGCCTACCCGATAGATCAACTGCGTGCCTACGCGTAGCTGCACGTCATCAGAGTGCATGGTGGCAATGCCCGGCATCCATAACGGGGTGGCTGCCCAGTCGGTCAGCAGTTCCCAGACGCGGTGCACCGGCAGGTGAATCACCACGGTGCTTTCAAAGACGCTGAACTGGCTCATAGCGGCATCGTCCCACCAATCATGCGATATGGAAATAGCAGGATCCATTTTTCCGCTCCGGCCTGCCGGTTTCGGCGAGCAAAAAACCGACCCGTCCACGGCGCACCATGGGCGGATCGGCTTCGTGCTGGGGGATCTGGGTTTACCAGTCGTCCTCGTCATCGGCTTCGGAGGTTCCCAATTCGGGTTCCTGCTCTTGGTCGAAGTTGTACCAGGCTTCGGTGAAGCCCACCATCTCGTCCAAGGCTTCCTGCTGATCCTCGTCCAGCGCCTCAAGCGCTTCGTCGTTGTTCAGGATCGCTGTCACCGCAAGGAACGGGTGGCGCTCAAAGTAATCCAGTGGAGTGGCTCCCCGATTGAAGGTCAGGTCTTCGCTCTGCGCAAACAGCTCAATGTATTGCCCCACGGCGCCCGGCAATCGGGTCAGCGAGATGCCGGATAGGGATTCGTTGTAGATTTCGGCAGTGGCATCGGCCCACTGCTCAATGAGCTCTTCGCTCATTTGTGCCATCTGATTCTCCGCCTTGGTGGGTTGGGATTGGATTGCTCTCGTATTCCGTAGGAATTCAGCTTAAACCGTCCCACGGGGCATGCCAAGGCGATAGGAGTGGGATTTATCATTGCCCGCGTGCGCACGCCACGCCATCGGCAGGAGGCCCGGTCCTCCGCGGCAGCTTTCGCATCGCTCGGGAGGCCGATTTCCGGGTGCCTGGCAGAGGTTAAAGCGCCCAGCGAGCGCCGTCGGGGCACTCGCTGGGCGCTGCGTCTTGGAGCCGCCTAGTAGGCCTTGACGCCCTGTTCCACGATCAAATGGATCAACGCAAAGGTTTTCTCTCCGTCGATTGCGGCGAGCGCCGCTTCGACTGCCGCGGGAACGTCCGCGTCCTTTTCGACGCGCACCCCGTACCCGCCGAAGGCCTGGGCCATCAGCGCGAAGTCCGGATTCTGCAGCTGCGTGCCGGAGACACGGCCCGGGTACTGGCGTTCCTGGTGGGTTCGGATGGTGCCGTACTGCTGGTTGTCCATGACGATAACCAGCGGGGTGGCGCCATACTGGGTGGCGGTGGCCAGTTCCTGGCCGTTCATCATGAATTCTCCGTCCCCGGCGATGCTGACCACTTGGCGTCCCGGGTAGGACAGCGAAGCGGCCACCGCCGAAGGGATGGAATAACCCATCGAACCGTTACGCGCCGAGAGCATCGAGGCGTAGCCGTTGGTGGGGAAGTAGCGATGCGCCCAGTTGGTGTGCTCGCCGGCCCCGAAGGTCACCATGGCATCTTCCGGGAGGGAATCGACCAGGTTGGCCATGAGAGTTGCCATCCGGGCTTGGCCTTCCGCCGGAACCGCCGAAGGCAGCTGGGCGAACTTCTCCTGCTCGCCGCGCATGCGGCCAGTCCATGCGCGCCAGGAATCCTTGACCTTCAGATCCATGAGCATCAGGTCGCGGACGAAAACGTCGGGCTTGGCCACGATCTGGTGCGAGACGGGCCCCGAACGGCCACGCAGCGAGGGGTCGATAGTGACCAGGAAATTCTTCTTATCCCAGTTTTGGCGGATGTTGAAGCCATCGGTAATCACGTCTCCGGGCACGGTGCCTACGAAGATGAGCAGGTCCGTTTCTTCAAGCAGGTCATAGGTGGGCTTGGGACGGCCGTACCCGATGGGCCCCACATATGACGGGGAGTTGAACGGCACGGTTCCTTCGCAACGCCATTCGGCGGCGGCCGGCAGGTCGTGCTCTTCGAGCCAGCTGGTGAAGTTTGCCGCCCCCTCATGGGACCAGTCGTTGCCGCCGAAAATGAACAGCGGCTTATCGGCTTCCTGCAGCGCCTCGTTCAACGCTTTCCAGTCGGTGACCGTCATGCCGCCGGTAGCGACAGGGATCGCAGGGTGCACCTCCGCAGGCACCTGCCGGGTGATGATATCTTCGGGCAGTCCGACCACCACCGGGCCAGGGCGTCCGGACATGGCGGCGAACATGGCTTCGGCGACGATTTCCGAGGCGCGATCGGGGTGGTCCAAGATCATCACGCGCTTGGCGCCGGTACCGAACCAGGCCTTTGGATCGAATTCTTGGAAGGCCTCCTTGCCCCGGTGCTCGAAGGGAATCAGCCCCACGAAGAGCACCAGCGGAGTGGAGTCCTGCCACGCGGTGTGCAAACCGACGTGGGCGTTCGCGGCACCCGGGCCACGGGTGACCATCGCGATTCCCGGGCGCTGGTGCATTTTGCCATCGGCTTCGGCCATATAAGTGGCTCCGCCTTCATGGCGGCAGACGATGGTGTCGATGGCCGAGTGGTGCAGGCCGTCAAGGACGTCGAGGTAGCTTTCGCCCGGTACGACGTAGGCGCGCTCCACGCCATGGGCTGCAAGGGTGTCGACAATGACGTGTCCGGCCGACTTCATTGTCGACGGCTGACCATTTTCACTCATCTTTTAGGCGTCTTTCTATCGAAAACTTGGGGGACGCGCATACGAAAAAAGGTGCCACAGAGGCACCGGATGCAACGTTGCGTCGTCCTGAAACAGTACTCGAGTCCACGCAGCATCGCACAAGATCCATGGATTGCTACGCAAATATGACAGACTGCCCAGCGATCATTCATATCGCTCGTCAAATTGTCCATAAAATTACGGCGGGTAGGTCAGTGTGTTCCATCACAGCAACCAAGGGTAAATCGGGCAGGTCGCACCGCACTTCACCCGCAGCCTGCCGGGCCGCGCCTCGGATGCCCCGCAACCGTCGAGGCAATCACCGGGCAAGCTTCATGTGTTTGACGACACACCGCTATCACCAATAGCCTGTAGAACAACAAAAGTTTACTTACGGTAATCTCGATTGCCCGCCCTCACAGAACACAGGCCACCTTCATGGAATACATCAACGGAATAATCGTTGCAGCTTATCTGGCGGCAATGCTGCTCTTCGGATGGTGGGGAAAATCGCGCACCAAGAACAGCAGCGACTACCTCGTCGCCGGACGCCGGCTAGGCCCCTTCCTCTACACCGGCACCATGGCGGCCGTCGTGCTCGGCGGCGCCTCCACCGTGGGCGGCGTCGGGCTGGGCTATAAATGGGGCATCTCGGGAATGTGGCTGGTGGTCGCCATCGGGGCCGGAGTCATCCTGCTCTCGCTCTGCTTCGCGCCGACATTGCAAAGACTGAAGGTCTTCACAGTGTCGCAAATGCTGACCCTGCGCTACGGCAGCAAGTCGGCCACCAACACCTCGGGCATGGTCATGCTCGCCTACACCCTGATGCTCTGCGCGACATCCACCAGTGCGTACGCGACGATCTTCGTGGTGCTCTTCGATTGGGAGAAGTGGCACGCCATCGCCATCGGCGGGGCGATCGTGGTGGTCTACTCGACTATCGGCGGCATGTGGTCAATCACCCTGGCAGACCAGGTGCAGTTCATCATCAAAACGATCGGCATCTTCTTCTTGATGCTGCCCTTCGCCTTGAACGCAGCCGGCGGAATGGCTGGCATCCGCGAACGAGTGGATGCCGAGTTCTTCAGCTTCACCGGCATCGGGTTGCAGTCAATCATCACCTACTTTGTTGTCTATACCCTTGGCTTGCTCATCGGCCAGGACATCTGGCAGCGCGTATTCACCGCTAAAACCCCAAAGGTGGCCCGCTGGGGCGGCACCACCGCAGGAATTTACTGCATCATCTATGGCGCTGCCGGAGCGATTATCGGCATGGCGGCCCGGGTAGCCCTGCCGGACATCGTCGGAGCTGACTCCAACCAGGACGTGGTCTACGCGGAGGTCGCAACCCAGTTGCTGCCGGTTGCCGTAGGCGGCTTGGTCATGGCCGCTGCGGTGGCTGCAATGATGTCAACCGCATCCGGCGCATTGATCGCCGCGGCCACCGTGGCACGCGCCGACGTCACCCCCTTTGTTGCCAGCTGGTTCGGCAAGACCGTCCAGGCCAACTCCGACGAAAATCCGGAGCATGACGTGCGCGCAAACCGCATCTGGGTCCTGCTCCTCGGCATAGTCACGGTCTCGCTGGCGATTCTGGTTGATGATGTGGTCGCTGCGCTCACCATCGCCTATGACATTCTGGTCGGCGGACTGCTGGTCGCCATCATTGGCGGGCTGATTTGGAAGCGCGGAAACGGCATCGGTGCCGCGGTCTCCATGGCGGCCGGTACAGTCGTCACCCTGGGCACTATGATCATCTTAGAGATCCAGGCCGAGGAAAAATTCGCCGGCGTATACGCAAATGAGCCGATCTACTACGGACTAATTGCCTCGGCGCTGACCTTCGTGATCGTCTCCCTGCTCACCCGACCCACCTCCGCGCAGGTCATCGAGCATTGGAATCAACGAGTGGCAGGCAAGATCCAGGACGCTCCGGCCAGCACTACGGCACAGGAGTCAGCACTCTAGACCAGTAGGCAACATCGGGGCGAACCCTCGTATTCGAGTCCCGCGCTCAGCCGTGAACGTCGCTGAGCACGGGGCTCGTTTTGTTATTCGGCATCCAGCGTCACGGAATAGGCTGCGCAGGAATCCGGGAGGGCCATGAAATTATGAGTTCACAATTCAGCAGGACGCGTCTTTGCCGTACGGGAACTTGGAAACAGCAGTTTTGCAGCGTTGGAATCTCGGCATCTTTATCGCTCCCGCCAAATTGAAACCCTTTATTTCCGATCTGTCGTTAATGCTCATATTTTCATCACCTGAAATAGTAGGTGCGGCAGCTACCCTAGGCCGAGCATGATGATTGCCACGGTGACCATGATGATCAGCTTGCTGGTGGTGCTGGCCTTTTGGCACCTTAGCGGTAATGCGCAGTTTTTTGGCCTTTAGCGGCGCACGGCAATTAAAGACCAAACTTCTGGGCGTTAATGCTCACCATGCACTAATGCACAGGATTCTGCTCATTAAAGTCACCGACCTACTAAAACGCAAAAATCAGTACATTATGATGTCATTGGGGTTAATTCACGATAAAATGGGCTTTAAGAGAAAGGCGGGCGCATGCGAAACGACCCCAAAGCCATAGGAAGCACCTTGCGCAAACAGCGCATCGACCTCGGACTGAGCCAAGAGGACGTCGCCGACCAGCTCGGCATCTCCCGCAACACCATCAGCGCGATCGAAAACGGCAAGCTCGGCAACGCCAACATCCTGCTCGAAATCATGTCCCTCCTCGGCCTGGATCTGCTCATCGCCCCACGCCACTCCGGCGAAACCAACGCCATCCGCAACAGCATGGCCCGCAACGCCCGCAGCATCCACCACCGAGTCAAGAGGAGCTGACGTGGCAGACCCGCAACTGGCGCTATGGTTCGACGGAGTGCACACGGCCACCATCACCGATCACGGCTTCGGCACCATATCCCTGCAGTACACCCCCGAAGCTCAAAACAGCAGCGCACTGCTGTCCACCAAGCTGCCCATCCGGGAAGAACCCTACCCCTGGGTCGAATGCGTCCACTTCCTGGACGGCCTGCTGCCAGAAGACGACGTCCGCAAAATGCTCGCCGACAAGGCGAGAATCCCGCACGAGGACACCTTCATGATGCTCGGCGCCTACGGCAAGGACTGCGCCGGCGCCGTCCAAGTGCTCCCCCTGGGCGAAGAGCCCAACAACGAACCGCACAAAATCCGCTGGACCACCGACGAGGAACTGGCCAAAGCCATCGCCAGCCTGCCCACAGCACCCCTGGGCATCGGCATCGACAGCTCCATCCGGGTGAGCCTGGGAGGACTCCAAGGCAAGCTGCTCGTAGTCCGCGACGGACCCCGCATCGGCATGCCCCTGGACGGCAGTCCCACCACCCACATCCTCAAACCCGCGCGGCTGAATGAAGACGGCACCGAACAATGGCCGTCCATCGCCGAGCTGGAACTGTTCGGCCTGAGACTGGTCGAAGCCTCCGTGCGCCTGAGCCGCTCCAAACGCCAAATCGCCGCCGCCGCCGAAGTCATCACCGTCCAAGGCCGCAAAGCAATCCTGGTTGAACGCTACGACCGCGACGCCCGATCCAAACCGGTGCGGCGCATCCACCAGGAGGACTTCTGCCAAGCGCTCGGCATGAAGCAGAAGTACCAGAAACCCGCAGAGAACTCCCCCACGCTGAAGCTAGTCGCCCAGGTCCTCACCGACAACGCTTCAAATCCTCCGCAAGAGCGAGAACTGCTGCTCAAATACCTGACCGTGAATCTGGCCTTGGGGAACTGCGACATGCACGCCCGGAACATCGGATTGACCATCGACCGCGGAACCGTGCGACTGGCGCCGGCCTACGATGTGGTCCCCACCGCCGCATGGGCGCATGCCGATCGCGAGCTGTCCCTGCACGTAGGCGCCGGTGCGCACATCGACGAGGTCGATGGAAGGCATCTGATGGATGAAGCGGCCTCCTGGGGTGTCCCTTCGAAAATTGCCGCCAGGCAGATCCGTACCGCCCTGGGAGAGATGCTTGATGCGCTCCCGGCGCTCATCGAGCAATCGCGCGCAGAAGGCTGGTTCACCCCCATGATCCTCGACGTTGCCGATGACACCAGAAAACGCATCGGCCGGCTCACCCCGCCAAGTGCCTAGCGAAAAGGGAGCTGGACCCTAGTTCCTCACTCACTTCGCGCACGCCCGCATCGAGAGGAGACTCGCCTGGTTCAGGCTTGCCACCCGGGACCATGAAAGTTGCCGTACCTCGTTTGCGGACTGCCAGAACCTGCCCGGCCTCGTGCCCGGTACTGCCCGCTGACAGTAATCTGTTCTGGAATTCGAGTTTCTTCTTGGTCCACCCACGGGCTGGGTGTGCATGTTCGGAGAAACCACCATGCCCGCCATCCAATCCTAGAACTTCATCTTGGGGTGCATGAATCCCACTACCAACACGTCTTAGGTTCGAGCGCACGAAAAAAGAGCCGTCGCAGTTCATCAATCAATGAACTGCGACGGCTCCCAAATGTCTAGAAATTAATCCTTAAGCAGATCGTGGCGCACGATGGTCTGATCGCGGTCCGGACCCACGCCGATGGCGGAGATCCGCGTGCCGCTGATCTTCTCCAGGGCCAGAATGTAGTTGCGCGCATTCTCTGGCAGATCTTCCATGCTCCGGGCTTCGGAGATGTCCTCGGTCCAACCCGGGAAGTACTCGAAGATCGGCTTCGCGTGGTGGAACTCGGTCTGCGTCATCGGCATTTCGTCGTGGCGCACGCCGTCAACGTCGTAGGCCACGCAGACCGGAATCTGCTCAATGTTGGTGAGCACATCCAGCTTGGTCACGAAGTAATCGGTGAAGCCGTTTACACGCGAGGCGTGGCGGGCGAGCACCGCGTCATACCAGCCGCAACGGCGCGGGCGACCGGTGTTCACACCGAATTCGCCGCCGGTGGTCTGCAGGTAGATCCCCATCTCGTCGAACAACTCGGTGGGGAAAGGGCCTGCGCCCACGCGAGTGGTGTAGGCCTTGATGATGCCGATCGAACGGCTGATGCGGGTCGGGCCGATGCCCGAACCGACCGAGGCGCCGCCAGCGGTGGGGTTCGAGGAAGTGACAAACGGGTAGGTGCCGTGGTCAACGTCCAGGAAGGTGGCCTGGCCGCCCTCCATGAGCACCACCTTGCCCTCGTCCAGCGCGTTGTTCAGCTCGAAGGTGGAATCGATCATCAACGGGCGCAGGCGATCGGCATAGGACAGGAAGTACGCCACGATGTCCTCGACGATCACGGTGCGCCGGTTGTAGATCTTCACCAGCAGTTCGTTCTTCTGGCGCAGCGCGCCTTCGACCTTCTGGCGCAGGATCGACTCGTCGAAGACGTCCTGCACGCGGATGCCGAGGCGTCCAACCTTGTCCATGTAAGCGGGGCCGATGCCGCGGCCGGTGGTGCCAATGGCACGCTTGCCCAGGAAACGCTCGGTGACCTTGTCCATGGTCTGGTGGTACGGGGCCACCAGATGGGCGTTGGCCGAAACGCGCAGCTTCGAGGTATCGGCGCCGCGGGCTTCGAGGCCATCGATTTCTTCGAAGAGCGCTTCGAGGTTCACCACGCAACCGTTGCCGATGATCGGAGTGGCATTTGGCGACAGGATGCCGGCTGGAAGGAGCTTGAGCTCGTACTTCTCACCGCCGACGACCACGGTGTGCCCGGCGTTGTTGCCGCCGTTTGGCTTGACTACATAGTCGACGTGTCCACCGAGCAAATCGGTAGCCTTGCCTTTGCCTTCATCGCCCCACTGGGCTCCGACGATCACGATTGCTGGCATGGGATCCTCCCCCTTGCATAAAGCAGCGGTTACGGCGCTCTTCACGCCGTCCCGGCACGGTGCCGGGCAAAAAATATGCCCCTGTACTTCTCACTTGGCCCAAGGGGCTCAATGTAAGAGTTAGGGGCTCTTACGACCAAAGTTTACCGAAACGATTAGGGAATCTCGAGCTCAGCGTCACGGTGTCGTCCCCGCCGGCCATATGCGACGACGAGAAAGGCTATTCCCGCGAAGGCCACGGCAATGGAAACAACGTACAAGCCGATGACTCCGTATCCCTGATCCGGGTCGAGGAAGGGATAGGGAACCCACCCATCGACGGCCCCGCGAACCAGCACCACCCCGGTCCAGAGCAGCGGGTAAAGCAGGAGCACCGGTACCGCCGTGTAGGGCAAGGCCTTCCGCTCCTTAGCCAAGAGCCAATCGGCCAGAACCAGGATTGGGCCGAGAATATGCATCACCCAATTCGCCCACGGCAGCGGCACCCCGCCGGCAGCTCCCAAGGGTGCCAGCAAGGTGATATAGATCAGCCCGACGGCCACCATGCACATACTGGCCAAGGCCCGCAGGCCCACAACCCAGCGTGGCACCGCGGCGCCCTTGGCTAGGCCCATCGCCCCGGCGACGAGCCCAACGCCTACCACAATCAGGTTCGACTGGATCGTGAAGTAGCCAAAGAAATTCATCGCTTGCACCGGGCCTCGCGATGCGGTGTCCGCGTAGGTGGCCAAAATAGCGCCCAGGGTGACCAGCGCCCAGAGGATTCGAGCGAGGTTGAGATAGCGCACGGTTTTTTGAGGCGTCTTCACCTTCGAAGATTATCGCCTAGCGCTGCAGTATCCAATGGCTCTAGTTAAGCGACCTGTACATTCCGGGAAATTACCGGACCCAGGAATCGCCAATGGCACCCGTTGCGGTGCAACAATAGCCCCAGAACTAACCGAGGGCTTGACTCTCACACGGTGTCAGGGCGGAGAACTTAAAGCATGTTATCCATTGGAGCGTTTGCGCAGATCGGTCAGGTGACTCACCGGATGCTTCGGCATTGGGACACCGCCGGGCTGCTTGTGCCCGCCCACGTGGACGAGTTCAGCGGCTATCGCTCGTATGATCCGGCGCAGCTAGAACGCCTGCACCGGATCGTTGCGCTGCGGCAGCTTGGTTTTGGCTTGGAAGATATCTCGCTGATTTTGGATCAGGGAGTAGATGTCGACCGCATTGCGGCCCTGCTGCGCGTGCGTCATGCTCAAGTCGAGGCCGAACACCGGTTGGCGACCTCGCGGCTGCGAGATGTCGCCCGGCGTCTTGGCCTCATCACCAAGGAGAAACTCATGTCTCACATCGAGATAATCCACAAACCCCTGCCTGCGGTGCGTCTAGCGGCCGGCCGGTTTTCCGTTAGCGAACAACCCGAAATTGCCGGATCCCTCGGCCCGTTATTTGACCAGGTCGCAGGCGCACTTCGAGGGGCTTCGCTGACCACCCCGATTGCGCAGTACACCGGGACCGAAAACGGCGTGGACGTGATAGCCGGGTACCTCAGCGATGCCCCGCCAAGCGATGAATTTGAGATCATTGAGCTTGAGGAAGTACCCGAGGCGATTTGCGGGATTCACCTCGGCCCCATGGATCGAATCCATGAGAGCTGGCAAGCGGTGCATGGCGAAGTGCTTGCCCGTGGGCTCGTTCCAGCCGGCCCATGCCGCGAACTTTATGTGCGCGCAGAGTCCGAAGACCAGACCGATTGGGTGACCGAGCTTCAACAGCCGGTCACCGATCCAAACCGCTAATGATTCACCGGGGGCTTCTGCCCTTGGCTTCTGCTGCGAGCTCAGATCCATTGCAGGGGCCGCGGGACATCATTGTCTTCCATTTCCGGATGGCCGTAACGCCAGGCACGCTGCGCGATCAACAGCGCACCGAGCATCAGAAGCAAAGCCACCGCAAATTTCAGTGGTTCAAAAACGCTCAGCACGCTGGCAACCACAAGAATCATGGTATTTCTGCGGTATATTCGCGCTACGTCCCGGGCCTGCGTCTGGATAAAGACACCCACGCTCAGCCGATAGGCCAACGTTATGACTAGCTGCAAGAACAGTGCCGAAACATCTGCGAACAGCGACTGTCCAAATAAGGCAACCGCCCCGGACAGCGCGAACAGCGTCACTTCGAGTATATGTCTCAGATCCAGCCACGCTCTTCGGCCAGCAACACCGCTTGCTGGCGGGTAGCAACATTCAACTTAGCCAGAATCGCAGAGATGTAATTGCGCACGGTTCCGGGGGCAAGGCCGAGTGCCCTAGCGATCTGGCTCGTGGATTCTCCACGCCGGCCCGCGCGCAACACGTCCAGTTCCCGCTCGGTCAACGGGCTGCGCTCCTCGCTCAGCGCATCGGCGGCAACCTCGGGGTCGACGTAGCGTGCGTCTGCCGCGACGCGGCGGATGACCTCGGCCACCTCGTTGGCGCTTCGCGACTTCGGGAGGAATCCGGCGACGCCGGATGCCAGGGCCCTGCGCAACACCCCGGGGCCGGCATGCCTGGTCACCACAACACAGCGGGTCGCGGCCAACGTACCGCTCAGCCGGTCGGCCACCTGGACGCCGTCAAGTTCTGGCATTTCCAAATCGAGCAGGCAGATATCTGGCTTTAGTTTCTCTGCCATAACAACAGCCTGCGCACCGTCGGCGCATTCGGCAACCACTTCGATGTCGTCCTCTAAAGACAACAGGGCCGCCACCGCCGAACGAATCATTGCCTCATCATCTGCGATTAATACTCGGATCATCATTGCTCGTCCTTAGGACTCATCGCCGGCACCAGCACTACGACCGTGAACTCATGTTTTCCACGTTGCACCTGAACCGAGCCAGCGGCTTCGGCCACCCGGCGGCTGATCCCCTGCAGCCCCGATCCATCCGCACCATCCTTGGCAGCTGCTGCAACATCATTAGTGATCTCGTAGCGCCATTGGTCTTCCTCGCGCCTCAACGACAGCTGTGCGCGCTTCCCGCCGCCGTGACGGAGCACGTTGGTTGTCGTTTCACGAATGATCGGCCCGAGAGTGGCGGCCGGTGCCGAGTTTGCCTCGACAGACACCACGGCATTAACCGAAGTTCCGGCAGCCCTGAGCAGGTCAACCGCATTATCGATCTCGTCGCGCAGCGGAACACCACGGAAGCGCATGGCCAGGTCTCGGGTGCCCTGCTGGGCTTCGGCGACGCTTGACCTGGCCAGCCGCAGCTGTTGCAGCGCCGCCTGCGGGTCACGCCCCAGCAGCCGTTCGGAGAGTTCGAGCTGCAACGCGATCACCTGCAGGTGATGGCCCTGCAGGTCATGTACGTCGGTCGCAACCCGCAGCCGCTCTTGGGTGGCCCCCAACCGTGATTCCGCCGCCCGGGCGCGGTCAAGTGTGGCAAGCACGTCCCACCACCACAGTGAGCTGACGGTCATCGCTGGCAACACAATGGTCGCGATTCCCAGTGTCCACCAGCTGTCCCCCTTGGCGGAGGACACCGCTGGCAGGTCGATAAACCACAGCCCTCCAAGTAATACCAGCGTGGTGATGACCAAGCGCATGCGCACGCCGCGAGGCCAGTTGAGCAACATCAGCGATTGCACGATGGGCAACGCGCCCACCACCCAAAGCCCGCTGCTCAGACCCGCCACCAGCGCAAATACCGCGCTGATGAGTAGTGGAAGCAGGATGCTGCGCCATTGCGCTGCGGCTCCGGCAGTTTCATCTCGGCGCCGGTATTGCATCAGCAAGGGAATCGTCGCGGCGCACCACACCAGTCCCCCAATCGACATGATGGCCATGGAAGCAGTGCCCTTGTCCAGGTTGGCCAGCGCGCCGACCCATAAGAGCAGGATCGTGAGCTGAAACATCAACAAGGCGGCCACCGTGTACCACCAAGTGGCGGTGATTCCCGTACTCAGCCTGCGCGAACCAATCGATCCGGGGCCAAAGTTCTCAGTCGGATCGGCAGGTAAAAGAGCACTCATTTCTTCAGTATACGGGGATGACATTTGTCATCGCCCATACATGCAAAGCTCCCTGTCACAAGTGACATTTAGACACTTACCGTGGCACCGAAAACGCGATGAAATTGTATTACACACACATCCAGTGACCCACGACAGGAACAATAATGAACCTCATCGAATCCTTCCAGAACCTCATCTCCCAAGTTCCAGAAATCGTACAGCCACTGATCGTCGCCCTCGCCGGCGCAATGCCCTTCATCGAAGGCGAAGGTGCGGCAACCATCGGCATACTTGGCGGAATTAACCCGGTGGCCGCCGCCATCGCCGCCATCATCGGCAACTTCATCTGTGTGGCGTTGCTAGTGCTACTGGGTTCCGGTGCCCGCACCGCACTGGTCAACCGCAACCGAGCCAAAGAACCTGTCGCAGTAAATGGTGCCAACCGCACCGAAGACGCACAGCTCCACGAAAGCATTGCGCCGGTAGCCGAGGACAGCGAACGCAAAGCCAACCGCCGCATGAAATTCCAGCGCGCATTCGAACGCTACGGCGTGCCAGGGGTGAGCTTGCTCGGCCCACTGCTGCTGCCAACGCACTTCACCGCCACCATGCTCGCTGCCGCCGGCATCAACAAGGCACGCATCCTCATCTGGCAGGCAGTCGCAATCGTCGGCTGGACCACCGTGCTGTCCATTTTCATTGCCAGCGTAGTCAACGTCGCAGCCTAGGAAAACCCGGCCAGGTCAGTGCACACGGGTAGCCGATGTCACTACGTCTAGACTAGAAGGCATGGCACTAACTCAGCTGACCGTCGTGGATACCGCGGTCGATATCCTGCAACAGTTCGGGTTAGCTGACCTTTCCATGCGGCGTTTAGCCAAAGAACTCGAAGTTCAGGTTGGCGCGCTGTACTGGCATGTGAAGAACAAACAAGAGCTACTAGCTGCCGTTGCCGCAAAATTATTGAACACCGAGCAGCTACGTGTCATCCCAGAAAATTTTGCAACACCCGCCGACGCTGTTTTGCAGCTATGCCGCAAGCTGTACTTGGCTCTGCTTCCCATCCAGGACAGCCCAGAGGTGATCGAAGTAGCCAGCGCATTGCAAGTTGAGCAGCTCAATCCGGTTCTGCAGCTACGCGACTTGCTTCACTCTGCTGGTTTGTCCACAGAGGATGCCCGCTTTGGTCAGCAGCTACTGCTCAACCACATTTTGGGTTCGGTGGCTTACCGTCAAAACCTTGTGCAATTGGACGTTGATGCGCCACAAAGTGACGGTTTTGATTGGGGACTTCAGCGCGCAGTTTCTGGTCTTTTCCCACGCGGCTAACCCCACTAGAAAGACCTAGCTCAGTCGCCCGCCGGAAACCTCTAGGTAGCACGAGGCACACAGTGACTCGTACCAGACATCTTCCCCGTCGATAGCCACTTGGTCGCCGTCAAAAACAACCTGGTTCCCCACTCTACGAGTGTTAAACATTGCCTTGCGTCCGCAACGGCAGATGGTCTTCAGCTCTTCCAACGAGTGCGCCAGCTCCATTAATCGCGCAGAGCCTGGGAAAGCGTGAGTTCTAAAGTCCGTGCGGATCCCATAGGCAAGGACCGGGACATTGTCCAACACGGCAATGCGCAGCAGGTCATCGATCTGCTCACGCGTCAAGAACTGCGCCTCGTCGACAAGCAGGCAAGCGACCGGAGGCGAATCAACATGGGTGAGCAAGGCTTCAGGGTCCTCGCCGGAAGCGATCGCAGCGAACTGCTGACGCACATCGCCTCGGGGGCTGATGACGAAGTCGACCTCGCGTTCAATACCCAAACGGGAAACGATCGAGGCCTCCCCCTTGGTGTCGACGCCCGGCTTCGCCAGCAAGATACGCTGACCGCGTTCCTCATAGTTGAAGGCGGCCTGCAATAAGCTCGTTGATTTGCCCGAGTTCATTGCCCCGTATCGGAAATACAGCTTGGCCACAGTTGCCCCTTCAAAGTTCTGGCCTGCACCGCGCAGACCTCCTACGAGTTTAGTTGGCTTTTGTTCTAGGCCCGGACTTTGGCACGGCGGGCAAAAACCAACTTATAGAGCAGCGACATCACGACCACAAACGGAATGCCGAAGACCAGCGTGTAGCTGAACTGTTCGGTGAAATACGAGGTGGCCAGCAAGCCCGCGAGGAGTATCGCGCCGAGCAACGAAGCGGTCGGGTAGCCCGGCAGCCTGAAGTCCAGACGGATTTGTTCTTTGCCGATGTGTCGACGGAAGGCCAGGTGAGTTAAGAGGATCATGAACCAGGTGGCGATGGCACCAAAAGTCGCTAGCGAGATCATGATGCCCAGGCCTCCATCCGGGACAAGCCCGTAGACCAGCGCCGCGACCGCAATCCCGCCAGCAGACATCCAGACCGCGTGGATGGGCGAACCCTTCACGTTGAGCTTTCGTGCGAGAGATGGAGCATGGCCGGAATCCGCCAAGGAGTTGAGCATGCGAGTCGCCGCGTACAGCTGCGCGTTCATGGCTGAAAGGGCGGCGACGATCAACACGAAGTTCAGCACCGAGTCGGCGAAGGGAACACCCATCAGGCTCATCACGGTCACGAAGGGAGAACCGCCGTTGACCAGCTCGCTGGTTGGTGCAATCGCGAGGATCAGCCCCATGGTGAACACATAGAACAGCAACAGGCGCAGGAACGTCGTCTTGAAGGCTTTGCGCACCGCGATCTGAGGATTGCGTGATTCCGCGGCTGCAATGGAGATTGCTTCGATGCCCATATAAGAGAAAATTGCGACGATCACCGCATTCCAAGTGCCCCAGATGCCGTTGGCGAAGAACCCTGATTCAGCGCTGTAGTTGGCGATGCCAAACTGGTCATTTGGGTCATGGAATACCAGCCATGCGGCGATGATTATGAAGGCGACGATCGCGAAGACCTTGATCGCGGAGAACCAATATTCGGTGGTTCCAAAGAACTTCACGCTGGACATGTTCACCGCGAGAAGTGCCAGAGAGAAGACGACCACCCAGAACAATCCGGGAATATCGGGGAACCAGTACTGCATGTACTCCCCCACCACGCTGACTTCGGTTCCCACCGCGAAGACCAACGCGGACCAGTAAAGATACTTGGTCAGGTACCCGGCGAAGTGTCCAACGTATTTCTCCGCGTACACACCGAACGACCCTGCCACAGGTTGATGCACAGTCATTTCCGAAAGCGCGCCCATCACCAGTAGGGCGATGATGCCACCAATAATGTAGCTGATGATCACCGATGGACCGGCCAGCAGGATGCCAAGCTTGCTGCCCATGAATAGGCCGGTGCCAATCGCCCCGCCGAGGGCGATCATGGTCATCTGGGCCGTGGTAAGCGACTTTTTCAGCCCCAAGCCACCCGGTACATTGTTCGCAGGTTCAGTTCCCACGTTGCGCAGCACCCCTCAAAGAAAACGCAGCGAGGCACCAGCTGCCTCGCTGCGTTCAAGCGTACTATCGCCTCGGCCGTGCGGTTTTGGGAGCCGCTGGGCGCCAGCGCCCAGTATTCCTGCTATGTCACGGCATTTCGCACGGCAAACTCTTCGCGTTGCCAGTGGCCTGTGTGCAGAACTTCACGCAAGATCTCCACCGCATCCCAGATATCCGTACGGCTCAGAAACAGCGGCGTGATGCCGAAGCGCAGCACCGCAGGCTCGCGGTAGTCGCCAATTACGCCGCGTTCGATCAACGCGGCAATGATCTCGTAGCCGTTCGGATGATGGAAGCTCACATGGCTTCCGCGTTGCGCATGCTCACGAGGGGTAATCAGTTCGAGTCCGTGTCCGGCACATCGGGTCTCGACTAGCTCGATGAATAGGTCGGTGAGTTCCAAGGACTTCGCCCGGACCAATTCCATCTCGGCTTCCACCGCGATATCCAGGCCTACCTCGATCATCGCCATGGACGTTACCGGCTGGGTGCCGCACATGAATCGGCGTACATCATTTGCCGGGGTGTATTGCTCTGCCATTTCAAAGGGTGCCTGGTGGGACCACCATCCGGAGAGCGGTTGCCAGAAGCGGTCCTGATGCCGGGCGTTGACCCAGATGAAAGCCGGAGAGCCCGGGCCGCCGTTGAGGTATTTGTAGGTGCACCCAACCGCGTAGTCGGCCTTTGCGGCGTTTAGATCTACGGGAACGGCGCCGGCAGCATGCGCCAGATCCCAAATTGCCAGTGCCCCAGCTTGGTGGACCGCTTCGGTTATGGACGCCATGTCCCACATGGAGCCGGTGCGGTAGTTAACGTGCGACAGCGAGATGACCGCGGTGTCTTCGTCTAGCGCGGCAAGCAGCTCGGTTTCGTTGTCGATCAATTTCACTTCGTAGCGAATGCCGGTTTCTGCACCGACCGAGTTCAGCAACTCGGCGAGACCTTCTGCAATGTAGATGTCGGTGGGGAAATTGTCGCGTTCGGTGATGATCACACGGCGGCCCGGGCCATCAACCTGTTGGATGCGAAGCGCCGAAGCCAAGGCCTTGAAGAGGTTCAGGCTGGTGGTATCGGTAACCACCGTCTCGCCCGGATTGGCACCTAACAAGGATCCGAGTTTGTCTCCCAATCGAGTGGGCATCTCAAACCAGCCGGCGCTGTTCCACGAACGGATCAATCCTTGTCCCCACTCGACATTCACCACCTCTGCAGCACGCTCGGCGGCACCGGCCGGCAGTGGTCCCAGCGAATTTCCGTCCAGGTACAACACCCCGTCGGGCAATAGGAACCGATCCTTGAAGGAGGCTAGCGCATCCTGGTGATCCAATAGCTCCAACTGTTCGCGACTGACCACTGTACTCATATCTTGTTTGCTTTCTCTGAGAACTAACCGTTGCATTCATCGTAGAATCAACAGTGGAAGATTTGTTCAACTTTCGAACTTTCGCGAAGAACTAGGAGACCATTCCGTGTCAGGTTCAGCTTGGGCCAGCTCTGGACCAGCCCAGTCGAATTCCGTTCAGGTGGACGAAACCGATCTGGCGATTCTCGTCGAGCTTCACAAGGATGCGCGGCTGGCCAACAATATTTTGGCTCAACGCGTGGGCCTTGCCCCCTCCACTTGCCTTGGCAGGGTCAAGGCGCTGCGGACCCGCGGCATCATTGAGGGATACGAGGCAAGAATCAATGAAAAACTCCTCGGTGTCACGGTCCATGCCATGATCTCCGTGGTCGTAGCCGCACGAGCCCGCGACCGGATGCTCCACGCGGCTAAGAACCTAGCCGACCTGCCACAGGTCCGTGACGTATTTGTCCTAGGTGGCACTCCGGATCTGCTGGTCCGCGTGGCCGCCCGTTCCATCGATGAGTTGCGCACGTTCGTTGCGAGCCATTTGGGCTCCAACAATGCGTTTTCTTCCACACAAACGAACATCATTTTCGAACACCTGCGTTGAATCCCGGGCTGCCTTGAACAGCAGAATCTAGAATTTGAGTCGAACCCGATGATGGTTCAACGTGCGGCTCCCACGCGTCGGAGCATGCTCTCTGCAGCAGCACCGGGCAAGGCCCGCCGAGCAGCAGCGGTGACTCCAGAACCATTGCTCGCGATCAAACATGTTTTGCCGAACGCTACTCTGCTGCCATTTCCAAAGTTCGTGCCGCAAGTGGACCAGTATCGCAATCAACTATTTGTGGCGGCTTAGGCCACTTCTCATCTTGGTCTAATCTGGCTCAGAGACAATGGTTGGCATGGGATTGGAAACGTTGCGCCGCCTCGCGCTGTCGATCATCGTGATCGTCGTAGTGCTCTTGGGATTTTTAGGTATTCGGCAGGTCATCGCAGACCCAATGGACAAGGATCTGGGCAATGGCTTCATCATTAACGAAGATCGCACCTCGCCCACCAGCGAGGTTCCCAATTCCCCGACTTTTACCTCCTCCGAGACTCCCTCGCCTTCTCCCTCGCCATCAATAAGCGAGGACCCGACGAAGAGCGCTGTTCCAAGCAAGAGCACCGTCACGGAAACGCCCAAGGCAAAACCGACAAAGCAGCCCACGGTGAAGCCAAAGCCGACGAAGAAGCCGGTGGTCCCGCTGCCACCCTCGGCGAACACCTATGACGATGATGACGACGACTATGATGACGATTATGACGACGATGACGATGACGATGAGCTAGACGACGATGACGACTAGGCGCTCATGGTCTATTCGCGCACGGGTGCTCACCGGAATGCTACTAGTCGTTGGCTTGGCATTGCTCGTCGCCGGCGCTGCGAGCTACGCGGTACAACGCCACGAGCTGAACGAACGGCTCGATGACTCGTTGTCGCGTACCGTGCAGGAGTTCGGCGTACTGGCCGAAACTGGCGTGGATCCGCGCACCTTGCAGCACTTCGAAAAGGCCGAGGACCTGCTCTACACGGCCATGCAGCGCACATTGCCTTCACGGCATCAGGGAATGCTCGGCCTGGCCGGAGGCGAGGTTCAGTGGACCGCACCGGATGTCGTCCAGCTGCGCCTGGAGGACGACCCAGAATTTCTGGCTTGGGCCGAACAGAGCAAAACCGACAGCCATATCCATTTGGGGACCGTCAAGACGGAGATGACCACGTATCGGGCGGTGATCGTCCCGGTGCAGCTTCCAGAAGATCCAAGTTTCAGCGCATTTGTGCTCGCCTATGACTACCTTGGAGAAGCACGCGCCGATGACCGGAATTTTGCTATTTTCTCTGCCGTTGGGGTCCTGGTGATGGCGCTTGCGGCCGGTGCCTCGTGGCTGGTGGTGAATCGGACCCTGGAGCCGATACGCAGGCTGCAGACCACCGCGCATCAAATCTCGGAAAGCGACCTCTCGCGGCGAATCGAAGTCACCGGGAATGATGAATTCGCCGAGCTGACGGTGACCATTAACGAAATGCTTGACCGCTTGGAAAGTGCGCTGAAGTCGCAGCGGCAGCTGCTCGACGATGTCGGGCATGAACTGCGCACCCCGGTCACGATCGTCAGCGGCCACCTGGAGCTCATGGACACGCGCGACCCGGAAGATGTGCAGCAGAGCAAAGAAATAGCGCTGGATGAGATGGGGCGTATGAGCCTGCTCATCAATGATCTGGTCATGTTGGCTAAATCCAATCGAGCAGACTTCATCCAGCCTCAGCCAACCGAGGTTGGCACGCTATTGGACGACATTCTGGACAAAGCCCGGGGCTTGGGCGATCGCCACTGGAGAGTGGATTATCGTTCCGAATCCACGGTTAACCTGGACCAAACGCGCATTACCCAAGCCATGCTGCAGCTCTGCGCCAATGCTGTGAAGTTTTCCCCGGAAGGAACGCGAATCGGGTTGGGCAACGAAGTGCTTCGAGACGGCCACGGGGATACCTTATTGCGCTGGTGGGTCTCGGATACCGGTGTCGGCATCCAGCCCGATGACATCGATCGCATTTTCGAGCGCTTCGGCCGAGGCAAGAATTCGGTCCGCGCAGATGGATCGGGGCTAGGCCTCAATATTGTCTCTGCAATTGCCACCGCCCATGGCGGCCGTGTCTGGGTGGATTCCGAACCGAATAAGGGCTCCACGTTCTATATCGATATCCCACTAACTACACGAGGTACCGAAGCATGAGTCGAATCCTGATCATTGAAGATGAACCTCGCATTAGTTCATTTGTCGCCAAAGGGTTACGTGCCGCAGGGCTGACTTCAGCAGTTGCCGGGACCGGGCGCGACGGCTTCGATCTGGCCCTGGACGGCGACTACGAACTGATCATCTTGGACCTCGGATTGCCCGATGAAGATGGCTTCTCGGTGCTGCGGCGGATGCGTGCAGCGCAGATCGAAACGCCAGTGATCATTCTTACCGCGCGAGGCAGCGTGGAAGACACCGTCACCGGTTTGCAGAACGGCGCCGATGACTACATGGCAAAACCGTTCCATTTTGACGAGCTGCTGGCCCGGGTTCGCTTGCGCCTGCGTACCGAAGATAGCGCCAGCGAATCTTCGGTACTGAACCACGGCGACTTGGAAATGGATTTATTGCGCCGCCGGGTCACCATCGCGGATAAGGAAATTGAACTGTCCGCCCGAGAATTCGCCCTAGCCGAGGCATTCTTGCGCAATCCAGGCCAGGTGCTCAGCCGCGAGCAGCTGCTATCTCGTGTTTGGGGCTATGACTTTGATCCGGGCTCGAATGTGGTGGACGTTTACGTGCGCTACCTGCGCAACAAACTCGGCGGGGAACGCTTTGAAACCGTGCGCGGGGTCGGATACCGGCTAGCCGCCACGCGCTAGTGCGCAAAACCCTTGGAGAACATTTTAGCCACCGGGACCGAACGACTCCAGAATCAGCCTCCGGTCACTCCAACAGCCAGCCACCAAGTCTCTTCGCGTTGGACTCGGACTGAACTTTTAGTGCCCTCGACGAGGATCAGCGTAGCCCGGAAAAATGGTCGGGCTACTTGACATTCGGCGGCGTTCATCATGTTATGTAAAGCAAACAGGTGAAAATGGCTCGTGAGAATTCTTTTGAGAACCAAGACGCATTCTTCTCAATGGTCGGCGATGAGCATGGAAACAACCAGGAGCTGATAGATCATGAATCAATCAACAAGGCCACTTGTGAACCAGGAATCGGTGCCAGCATCTCTGAGCGAGAGCCGCGACTGGAGCACCCAGAGGTTCCTGGACAATCAGAACCGGCAGGCGGAACGCGAAACGGAATGGGAGTCGAACCCATCTTCGTGGATGACGCCGAGCGAATGCCCGTGGAACGAGACTCTGTCCGAGCGGTTCGAGAGGGAATACGAGGACGTCCCGACTCTATTGGACGTAATGGCGACGGTCCTGTACCCGGAGATGACCGAGGAATTCATGGAGACGATGATCCAGAATTTGATGTTCAAAAAGGGAATATTGGATCCGAACTTCCCGGACCTGTTCGAGTTGAGCGAGTACCACCAGGCGACGAGGAGCCAGAATCAGGACAGCAACGAGAAGATGGATCTGATCGCGAAGGAAGTCATCAACTTTCTGAACGAGAAGAAAATCCGGTACTCAACCTCGGAGAATCCAGTGTTCCCGTCGTTGGTCGCGAAGATGAAGTAGCGTCCCAGAAGCCTCATTTGTCAGTACACACCAAAGCACGGTTCCCTCCCGATTTGTAGGCCAACCCGGCCTTGGAGCACCTAAAAACGAGCGTGAACGAGGTCAATCGAATCTCGTAGCGCTGGCCATCTTATTGACCAGCCGCAAAGCGGCTCAACACGCCCTTCTTCACTTCAAAGGAGTTTCGGGGTTCTTGGGTTTTTCCAAAAGACATAAACGGCCATCGTTGATAAACCCGACGTACAGTACAGGCCCCCTCACGGACTCCCCGCTCGGACGTTGCTGTCTAAAACCCGAAACCTTGCTCGAATAAGTCAGCGAGTCATTTTTCGGGTTTGCGTCAGTGCGCTTCGTGAACTCATTGAAAAACGTCCCAGATGCTGGCCACTGATTTCGCTATCCAACTTCTGGGGAGCAGTTCATATAGGAGAATCCCCAGGGCGGCACACCTTGGCGTTTAGCTGCGTACTGCCGTCCTGCGAGGTGCCGGATAAGACACCGGGCGGTGCCGTGCGCCGAAGCGTTGTTCCAAGAGGCGGCTCCAGCGGTTAGCAGGCAGTTCCGGATGCAATAACGCGATGCCGATGCAGTACTTCGACATGCTGACCTCGCGGATGCCCAAATCGGCAAGCGCTCGGTCTGAAGCTCCACGTCCGTCGGCAGATTTGGTTTCCACGACGATCAGATCTGGTCCGGCGATCTGCTGCTCACCATTCGCGTAGCTCAATTCCACATCGCAGGTTACTCGTTCACCGTCGATGGGGTTTACGAAAGTCGCACGAACATAGGAGCTATCGAGCACCGGCGCCAAGTCCGGCGCTTCCTCTCCGTACTCGGTTGCCAGTACCTGTTCGAGGAACTCGGCGTTCTCAGCGGTCAGCTCGCCAGCCAACTGCGGATCTTGTTCCACGCGGTGTTTCACGGTGGATCCGCGAAGTCCCTTGGTCTTGATCTCGAACATCGACAATCCGGTGTCCGCGTAGGTACGCGAGCGGACCTTATAACGTCTGCGACGGCCCTGGCGGTGAGCCCGGTACTGTTCGAAGTCCTCGGTGTCGAAGTACACGGATTCATAGCGGAAGGTGCGAAGCCCGTCGATCTCCATGATCTTGAAACCATCCCCTAGGCGCTCCGAGAGGGCGGTAAATTCACCTGGAGTGAGCAGAAACTTGCGGTCCACGCGTGTCTGCAGGGCAGCTTCCGAAATGACTTCCGCTAATCCTATCGGCGAGCGGTCAGTGACGGCCGCTTCAATGGCTTCACGCGCGCAGGAGTCGGTTCTCACCTCGGCGGTCATTTGGACCACGACTCCTGCTTGGCGGTGTTATCCGAGGCAGGCAACGTATTGGCCAGTTCATAGGTTCCCGAGAAGACATCGGTTTTGACCTTCGGCTTGCTGGCCTGATTCGTGCGAAAACGTACATCTACGATGGTCAGATCGCGAACCATGTCGAGCTCAATGACCACGGTGCGCAACACCTTCGCGTTAAGCAGTTTTTCCAGCGCGGCCACCAATTCATGCTTCTGCGGGTAGGCCTTCTCCAAGGTCACCGTCTGGCGATCCGTGCGAGGTGCAAAGCGCGGGTGGTCGGCGAGGAACATGACCAGCACCAACGCGCCGGTGGCGGCCGGTGCCAGCCAGGCCGGATCCGGATGAAGTCCGTTGACCAGGCCAATCGCCAGCGAGATGAAGTAATAAGCGACCTCTTCTTGGGTCAAGGTATCCGAACGCAGCCTAATGATCGAGAGGATGCCGAAGAGGCCAAGCCCCAAGCCCATTCCAGCTCCGCTGCCCGAAAGCAGCATTGTCACGGCGAAAATACCCATGCTCAAGGCGATGTAGGCCAAAACCAGATCTCGCCGGAAGTGACGGCGGAAATATACGAAATAGACGAGGACGGTAATGCCGATAACGTTAGAAGCTAGTGCCAACCAGAATGACAGCATGGCGGATTCCCTTCACTGCGATGATGTGGTGATTCGTTCACTAAATTGAACTTTAGGTTAACAAGATGAGCCCTAAAGTAGAACTTGATGAGAACGATCTCATTTTCATCCAGTGGGGATACTTTTCTGACCTTCCCCTCCAACTACTTCTGCAAAAACAAGTCAAACAGAGAATCCGGGGTCGAAATCGCCACCAAATCCCCGCTCGGTAGCATCCGGAATATGAAGCGTGGCTCGGTTTGCAGATGGCTTGCAAGCTCAATGCTCTTCTCTTCCGGTTAAAGGACACTTTGCGAACAGCATTCAGGAATTAAAAAGACGGACGAAAACCCGAATGGTTTTCGTCCGTCTTATTAATCCGTTACTACTCGGCTTCGATTGCGCCCTTTGCGCTGGAATCCGAATCGTTGAGGAATTTCTCGATTCGCTCGACTTCCTCGGCTTCGCCGATGGCTGCGGCCGCTCGACCCAACGCATAGAGCGAACGGAGGAAACCGCGGTTTGGTTCATGGCGCCAAGGGACCGGCCCCTGTCCACGCCAGCCTGATTTGCGCAACGAGTCCAAGCCACGGTGGTAGCCGACGCGGGCGAACGCGTAGGATTCCACAACACGGCCTTCGCTGTGTGCTTCGTTGGCGAGCAATGCCCAGACCAGCGAAGATGCAGGGAACTGAGCAGCAAGATCTACCGCTTCGTCACCGGCTTCGTAGCGTGCCAGTAAGTCGGTTTCCTCGGGCAGCAGTGTCTCTGGGATACCCAGTAGATTCTCTCCGGCCATTATTACTTCAGCGACTTTCCGGCCGAGCCGAGCTGACGTGCACCCTCAACGATGCGAGCCGCCATTGACTCTTCAGCCTTGGCGCCCCAGACGCGTGGGTCATAGGTCTTCTTGTTGCCGACTTCGCCGTCGATCTTCAGCACGCCGTCGTAGTTGGCAAGCATGTGGCCTGCCACCGGGCGAGTGAAGGCATACTGGGTGTCGGTATCGATGTTCATCTTGATGACACCGTAGGACACCGCGTCGGCAATTTCCTTATCGGAGGAGCCCGAACCGCCGTGGAAGACGAGATCGAAGGGGTTGGCCTTGCCGATCTTGGCGCCAACCTGAGCCTGGATGTCCTTCAGAATCTCTGGACGCAGCTTGACATTGCCTGGCTTGTACACGCCGTGCACGTTGCCGAAAGTCAGCGCGGTGATGTAGCGGCCCTTTTCACCGGCGCCCAGGGCGTCGATGGTAGCCAAGGCGTCCTCAACGGTGGAGTACAGCTTGTCGTTGATGGCGTTCTCCACGCCGTCTTCTTCGCCGCCAACTGCGCCGATCTCGACTTCGAGGATCTGCTTGGCGGCAGCGGTGCGCGGCAGCAGCTCGGCTGCGATGCGCAGGTTCTCTTCGAGGGTTTCGGCCGAGCCGTCCCACATGTGCGAGTTGAAGAATGGGTCGCGGCCGGCGGCGACCTCTGCCTCGGAGGCTGCAAGCAACGGCAGCACGAAGGAGTCCAGCTTGTCGGCCGGGCAGTGGTCGGTGTGCAACGCGATGTTCACGCCGTAGCTCTTGGCGACCTGGCGGGCGAAGGCGGCAAAACCGAGCGAGCCGGTCACCATGTCTTTGATGGAGGCACCGGACCAGTAGGCTGCGCCACCGGTGGATACCTGGATGATGCCATCCGATTCGGCTTCGGCGAAGCCGCGGATTGCGGCGTTCAGCGTCTGCGAGCTGGTGACGTTGACCGCCGGGAAGGCGTACCCGCCAGCCTTGGCGGCATCGATCATTGCATTGTACTTATCGGGGGTTGCGATAGGCATGCTTCACTCCTTGTGATTAGCGAGGGTGGACGCGTCGCCTTTGACGGCGTTTCTCACCCCATCCTATCGGCAGCGGGGCGTGACGTGGCGTAGATCTCCGAACGTGACACGTGATGAAGCGTATTGGAGCAGAAAACCGCGGGTGGAAGCCAGCCTTTGGCTGATTTCCACCCGCGGTTATCGGTGACCTGCTACTTGCTGGCCGACCCCGAGGACTGCGAAGCATCGGATGACCCGGTCGCCTCCGGGGTTACCGTGCTAGACGTTGCTGGCGGTGCCGAGGAACCCTTGGTTTCCGGGACTGCAGAAGTCGATTCCTTCTTATCCGGGGTAGAAGAATCACTGGCCTTCGGCGCTGTATCCGTAGCCTCAGGCTCCGTCGGGGTAGATGTATCCTGCGTTGGATCCTTGGATGGCGGGGTATCCCCCGACCCCTCAGTCGGTGTCGTCTCGTCGGTTGGCGTAGGCGACTCGGAGTCGGTCGGTGATGGAGACTTCGAATCCGTAGGCGACGGCGACTTCGAGTCCGTCGGTGACGGAGATTTCGATTCCGTAGGCGAAGGCGGCTTGGAGTCCGTCGGTGATGGCGAGTTCGAATCGCTCGGGCTTGGCTTCGGTTTTGGCTTAGGTTTCGGCACCACTGGAGTGTCGTCCCGTGGAACCACTACATCAGGATCCGAGCTCTCGTTGCGATCCGGTCCCTGCGTTTGTGGACCGTTGGAGCCGTTGCCCTTTGGAGCACTGTTCGAGTTCACCGTCAGGCGGGTCGAATCGATCATTGCCTTGGGCTGGCCGGGGATCCCTGGCAGATAGTTGCGTGGATCGTGCCAGCGACCGTTGACGATCACTTCGAAGTGCACGTGGCAACCCGTCGAATTACCGGTGGTTCCCGCGAGCGCGATCAGCTCGCCCTGCTTGACCTCTTGGCCAATCTTGGCCACCAGCTTCGAGTTGTGGCTATAGCCGGTCTGTACATTGCTACCGTGGTCGATGGTGACGCGCATGCCCGAGTGGCCGTGCCATCCGGAGACGATGACGCGACCAGCTTCACTGGCGTACACCGGAGAACCACAAGAGATTGGGTAGTCCTGACCGATGTGGATCTGGTTTCCTGGACCGGTGGGATTGCTGCGCCACCCGTAGGGACTGGAGATGCGTCGAGTAGGGACCGGGTGCATCAGTTGCAAGTCACCGGGAAGCTGCCCGATGGCGCCAACGGCTCCTGCGAGAAGTGCGGTTTCGGTTTCGGACTCGGACTCCTCGGAAGTTTCGGCGGCGCCTTCAACCATCCCCAAGGGGCGGCCATCGATGGCAAGCGCCCGCCCCGATCCGCCGAAGGCGTTCAACGGAGCGTCCTGATTGACATAGACCGGGTTGCTGAAGTTTGCGGGCGCGGCCTGCGCATCGATGGCTATGGGCATATTGCCCTGACGATCATCGGCTGTTTGCGCAACAATAGGAATTGCGAGCGCGCCGGTGAGACCAATGGCGGCCACCACTGAGGTGGCCCATACGATCAGACGTTTCCTTTTCCGGGGCAAGCCGATAAGTAATAAGTCGTGGTTTACCTGATGTCGCCGTTTCACTACTGCCGCTCCCAGATCACGAATGCATAACCAAGGCCTAGCCTATGGTGTATTTCACAACTAATCCAGATGCTCGAATAAACTTCTGCCTAAAAGACAGATGTTTATCCCTTTGTTAACTCACCCGTTGCCCGAAGACGTGCCTGCGGACCCAGGCATGCATCGCTATACCGGCAGCCGAAGCTGCGTTTATCGATCGAGTTGAACCAAACTGTTCAATTGAAAGAGTGTCTTTCGCTGCTGCATGTACCTCCGGGCTGAGGCCAGGGCCTTCTTGGCCGAACACCAGCACACAGTTTCGTGGAAGTTCGTATGTCTCCAGAGGGACCGAATCGGGGAAAATATCTATCCCCAAGATGGTCAGCCCCTCCCCTTCGGCCCAGATCACGAATTCATCCACGGTGGCATGGTGGCGTACATGTTGGTAACGATCGGTCACCATAGCACCTCGGCGATTCCAGCGTCGGCGGCCAATGATATGGACCTCCTTGGCCAGAAACGCGTTTGCCGAGCGCACCACTGTGCCGATATTCATGTCGTGCTGCCAGTTCTCAATAGCGATATGAAAATCGTGGCGGCGCTCGTCGAGATCCGCAATGATCGCGTCCATCAACCAGTAGCGGTACTTGTCGGCGACGTTGCGCCGATCTCCCTGGGCCAACAGCTCAGGGTCATAGTGCGCCTCCGTCGGCAGTTCACCCTGCCAAGGGCCAACGCCGATGATGTGTTGCGCTGCTGGATCTGCCGTGGGTTCCTGCGATTCTTCGTTCACCCTTTAAGGGTAGTTGTTCGGCGAGGTGTCCACGTTCACGGCACTCACGGCAATTGCTGTGTAGGCTTTTAGTACCAGGGAAGTTGATCAATGACGAAACGTCCCACCATCACTGCCCAAGGAGGAATAACACCTCGTGACGACCATAACTCGAGCTTCGCGCACCATCCACGACATCAAAACCTGGCTGACCGACATGGACGGCGTGCTTGTCCATGAAAATCAGGCAATCAAGGGTGCCTCCGAGCTGATTCAGTACTGGCGCGAGAACGATTTGCGATTCCTCGTGTTGACCAATAACTCGATCTACACCCCACGCGACCTGCGCGCCCGACTGCTCGCCTCGGGCTTGGACGTTCCGGAGCAGAACATCTGGACCTCCGCCCTGGCCACCGCCGAGTTCCTGGCACGTCAGCGCCCCGGCGGACGCGCATTCGTAATCGGTGAAGCAGGTTTGACCACCGCTTTGCACGATGCCGGGTTCATCATGACCGATCAGAATCCGGATTATGTGGTGCTCGGTGAGACGCGCACCTACTCCTTTGAAGCCATCACCAAGGCGATTCGTTTGATCGAGGGCGGCGCACGCTTTATCGCAACCAACCCGGATGCCACCGGCCCTTCGTCCGAGGGTCTGCTGCCGGCCACCGGCGCGGTGGCGGCGCTGATCACTCGGGCCACCAACCGCGAACCGTACGTGGTGGGCAAGCCCAATCCGATGATGTTCCGTTCGGCCCTGAACCGGATCGACGCGCACTCGGAAACCACCGCAATGATCGGTGACCGGATGGACACCGACATCATTGCCGGCATGGAAGCCGGGCTGTTGACCGCGCTGGTCCACACCGGCATCACCTCGGCCAGCGATGTTGATACCTTCCCGTTCCGCCCGGATCTGCAGTACCCCTCGGTGGCTACCCTGCACGGCGAGCTAGTAGCGGAAGGCACCGGCGAACCAGCTGCCGGCAAGGTTAAAAAGCCGTAGCCTGAGCCTTGAGATCCGCCCCTTGCCAACCGTGGAAAGGGGCGGATACTTGTTTGCATGATGAGCCGTCCCTCCCAGCGGAGGCTGTTGAAGTTCGTATTGCTTGCCGTTGGCATTTATTTGGGCCTGACCCTTTTCATCGCCTTGAATTATGCGATGCGTTCCTGTCTGGGCCAAGGCGCCGAATTGCACTGCTCCGTATCCAATACCGTGGTGTGGGGAGAGCACCGCCTGCTCGGATTTGCCGTGCTCGCCTACTTGCTCGTAATTCTCGGCCTGTGGGCCAAGCGCAGCTGAGGCACCCAAGACGTATGCTTGATCCGTGAATCAGGAATCCGAATACCCGAGCGCCGCACCACGTGGCCGCGGGCGGCCTAGGGGCAGCACCACAGGTTCAACCCGCCGGAAAATCTTGAAAGCCGCGACCGAGGAATTCAGCACCGTCGGTTTCGAGGCGGCAAGCATTCGTTCCGTGGCGCGCCGCGCTGGTGTCGATTCGGCTCTGGTTCACCACTACTTCAAAGACAAGACCGGCCTCTTCCTCGAAGCGCTCAATATGCCGGTTAATCCTGGGGAGCTGGTTGCTCAGGCAATGACCAGCCCGCTTGACGAACTGGGCGAAGCCCTGGTGCGCACCGTCGTGACGGCGTGGGCAAACCCCGCCATTCGTCCTGCGGCCACCAGCTTGATCCGTGGCATGCTTTCCAGTCAGTCGGCAACCAAGCTCATGCGGCCCTTCCTCCAAAAAGAACTGCTCGCGCGGCTTGGCAAATCCTTGCCGCCCGCCGACGCCGACCGACGAGCCGCGCTGGCAGCGACACAGGTCATCGGAATGATTATCGGGCGGTACATCATTCAGCTCGAGCCGCTGGCTTCGATGGAGGACGAGGAGGTAGTCGCCTGCATTGGGCCCGCCGTCCAGTGGCATCTGACAGGAAAAATGCCGTCCTGAAAGCGTTGACCCCGGCCTTAAAGGGGTCTTTAATTCATTGCATGATGAATAAATCGGCCTGCGTTGTCGTGGACGGTTTGAGCGCGAAGCGAAGCAAGATGCTTGTGCTCGACGAGCTGAGTTTTGCGCTGTCCCCCGGACGCGTCATTGGCCTACTGGGCCCTAGCGGCAGCGGCAAGAGCACCTTGCTGCGGAGCATCGTCGGGAGCCAAATTATCACCCATGGCAGCGTGAAGGTGCTCGGCTCCTCGGCCGGCAGCAAGGCCCTGCGCCACCGAGTTGGCTACATGACGCAGGCTGCCAGCGTCTACGACGATCTCACCGTGCGCCAGAATATCGCCTACTTCGCAAGGATTCTTGGCGTATCCACCGCAGATGTTGACCGCGTCATCGCGTTGACCGATCTCGATCTTCAGTCGAAAAAATTAGCCATAGATCTTTCCGGAGGACAACGCAACCGAGTGTCATTGGCCATTGCGTTGCTCGGAACGCCAGATCTCGTCATCCTCGATGAACCAACGGTCGGGCTTGACCCGGTGCTTCGCTCCGATCTCTGGCGGCTGTTTACCGAACTTGCCGCCACCGGAATGTGCCTACTGGTCTCCAGCCATGTCATGGATGAAGCGATGCGCTGCGACGAGTTGCTCCTGCTCCGCGAGGGCCAACTGCTAGCCCAGCTCACCCCGGCTGAACTGCTTGCACGCACTCGAACCGAGAATCCAGAAGAAGCCTTCCTGGCCCTTGTTGGCGGGGTTGGCGGCGCAACGCCGAACGTTGCACGGCCGACTCCAAAACACCGCGCCGCGGGCAAGGAGAGTTCACCATGATCCGCACGCTCGCCACCTCCGGACGCGTCTTGCAGCAGGTTCGGCACGATCCACGAACCATTGCCCTCATGCTGGTGGTTCCCAGCCTGCTCATTGGCTTGATGTCCTGGATCTTCACCGATACAGACGTTTTTGCCCTGATCGGCCCAGCCATGATCGCGCTGTTTCCGTTTATCGTCATGTTTCTGGTGACCAGCATTGCCACGCTTCGTGAGCGCCACATCGGAACCCTGGAGCGTTTGCTGAGTTTGCCGCTGGCCAAGGGGGAATTCATTCTTGGCTATGCGCTGGCCTTCACCCTGATCGCAATCCTCCAAACGGTGATCGCGGTGTCATTTGCCGTCTGGGTGTGCGGCTTGGAAATCCAGGGGAGCCTTTGGCTGCTGTTTTCGGTTGCGGCGCTCGATGCCTTGTTGGGCACCAGTCTGGGATTGATGGCAAGCGCCTTCGCCCGTACCGAATTCCAGGTGGTGCAGTTCATGCCCCTGTTCATCTTTCCGCAATTCCTGCTGGCCGGGATCATCCTTCCACGTGCGCAGCTTCCACGTCCCCTGGAGGTCTTCGGCGATTGGCTGCCGCTATCTCATGCGATCGATGCGTTGACGGCGATCGCGAATGGCACCGAAGATTCGGCCACGACCGCGAGCCTGCTGGTTATCATCGCGTGGATTATTGCGGCGCTTATTATCGGTTCGCTGACGCTGCGCCGCAGGACGCCGTAGCCCCCCCGGCCCCGAGGCCCGGCGCAGCAAAGGCACCAATCTGCCTGGGGTTTCTCAACGCTCTCTGCAGGGCAGGACTCGAAGCGCTGTAATCTTCTGGAAGCAATAGGCAGTGGGGACTGAGCAGAATCAGTCCCCACTGCCTGTTAATCTGAGTTCTAGTCTCGGAATTCCAGCCAAGCAACCGCATCCTGAACCAGCTCACTAGGTGGCTGCGCGATGTCCAGTACGAGACCGAATTCGTCAGCTTCCAGCGGTTCGAGGGTTGCCAACTGCGACTGCAACAGTCCCACCGGCATGAAGTGGCCGGGACGTGAGCCCATGCGCTCGGTCAACAGCTCCTCCGAGCCGTGCAGGTGGATGAACACCGTTCCCGGCGCTTGCGCCCGAATCAGGTCACGGTATTTCCGCTTCAGCGCAGAGCAGGCGATGACCATTGATTCGTTGCCGACCGCTCCCAAACGATTGCCGACCTCGCGAAGCCACGGTTCGCGGTCCGCGTCGTCCAGTGGCTGCCCGGCAGCCATCTTGTCGATATTCGCCTGCGGGTGCAGCGAATCCCCATCGAGGAATCCCGCATCCAGTTCCGCGCCGAGCAGCTCGCCGACGGTGGACTTGCCGCAGCCCGAGACACCCATGACGATGACCCGGTTCAATGCGACAGCTCCTTCGGAAGTCTCCGTTTGCCCAGCTTGCGCCACAATTTGCTGGCTCACCAGTCGTGCACGGTGCCGTCGATGAGACGGTTGTAGGGCAGGTAGGCCTGCTGGTACGGGTAGGACAACGCCGCTTCCTCGTTGAATTCGACACCCAGGCCCGGCTTGTTGCCCGGGTGCAGGTAGCCGTCCTCGAAGGTCATGGACTGCTCGAAGACCGTGTTGGTGGCGTCCGAGTGCTGCATGTACTCCTGGATGCCGTAGTTGTGGATGGCCAGGCCCACGTGCAGCTGGGCGGCGAAGCCCACCGGGGAGATGTCGGTCGGGCCGTGGAAGCCGGACTTGACCTGGTACTGGGCGGCGTAGTCCATGACCTTCTTCAGCGGCGAGATGCCGCCGAAGTGGGTGGAGGCGGCGCGCACGTAGTCGATGAGCTGTTCCTTGATCAGCGACTGGAAGTCGTAGATCGTGTTGAAGACCTCGCCGATGGCGATCGGGGTGGTGGTGTGCTGGCGGACCAGGCGCAGCGCTTCCTGGTTCTCACCCGGGGTGCAGTCCTCGAGCCAGTACAGGTCGTAGGGTTCCAGGGACTTGCCCAGCTTGGCGGCCTGGATCGGGGTCATGCGGTGGTGCCCGTCGTGCAGCAGCGGGATCTCCGGGCCGAATTCGTTGCGCACCGCCTCGAAGACGCTCGGCAGGTGGCGCAGGTAGGCGCGGGTGTCCCAGTCCTCTTCTTGCGGGAACGCGCCGCGGCCGGCGGGCTCGTAGTCGTAGCGTTCACCCGAGGCCTGGGTCTGGGCGGCAACGCCATAGACGGCCTTAATGCCCGGGACGGCGGTCTGCACGCGGATGGACTTGTAGCCCAGTTCCAGGTGCTCGCGGATCGAGTCGAAGAGCTGCTCGGTGTCGGTGCCCGAGGCGTGGCCGTAGGCGCGCAGGCCGTTGCGCGAGGCGCCGCCCAGCAGCTGGTAGACCGGCATGTTCGCGGCCTTGCCCTTGATGTCCCACAGGGCCATGTCCACCGCGGCAATCGCGGCCATGGTGATCGGCCCGCGGCGCCAGTAGCTGGAGCGGTAGAGGAACTGCCAGGTGTCCTCGATGCGGTGCGCATCCTTGCCGATGAGCAGCTGGGCGACGTGGTCCTTCAGGTAGGAAGCGACCGCGAGTTCGCGGCCGTTCACGGTTGCGTCGCCGATGCCGACCAGGCCGGATTCGGTGGTGACCTTGAGGGTCACGAAGTTGCGTGACGGGCTGGTCACAAATACTTCTGCCTTGATGATTTTCATGGCAATCCTTTCGGGAAACGTGAGCTTCGATGCTCACGTGAGAGGTGGAGAAAACTAGCTGGTAAATCCCTTGCGCAGCTGGTGCACGCCGTCCACTGCCGGGCCTTCGGCGGCGAGCTGCGCATCAAGCACGGTGAGAAACGCGATGGTCTGCTCCCGGGACCCCGAGGAATCGGCGAGCGCCGCTTCCAGGGTCGGAGCCTGCGCGTCTGCCACTTCCGCGCCCGCGGCACGTTGGGCGGTGAGCTGATCGCACCAGGCGGCGATGGGACGCAAGGCTGCGCGCCCGTCGCGTCCGGCGGCGAGCTCTGCCCGGTAGACCGGGATCGCGCGGGCTGCCAGCTTCAGCGACCCGTCGATACCGATCTGAGCTAGGTAGTGGGCGATGCGCGGATTAGCGAAGCGTTCGGCCAGCGCCTGACGGTAGCCGGGGATATCCAGTCCCGGCTCGCTCAGGTGCGCCGCCGCAGCATCCCAGAACTCTTGGACCCACTGGTTGACTTGCGGGTCGGCCAGCGCCTGGGCAACGGTTTCGTGTCCACGCAGTTGTCCGGCGTAGGCCATCAGCGTGTGGGCACCGTTCAGCAGCCAGAGCTTGCGCCGTTCGAAGGGCTCAAGATCATCAACGAACAAGGCGCCGGCCTTTTCCCAGGCCGGACGTCCGGCTGGGAAGTCTCCTTGCAGCACCCAGGAGGTGAACGGTTCGGTGACTACCGGGGACGCGTCTTGGAAACCCGTTTCGGCGGCGACCGTGGCACGGTCTTCTTCCGTGGTCCGCGGGGTAATTCGGTCGATGGAGGTGTCCACGAAGCTGACATTGGCGGTGATCCATTTAGCCAGCTCCGCATTGATTCCGGCGGCGAAGCCGAGCACCGCGGCGCGGGTGACCGCGCCATTGCCCGGCAGATTGTCACAGGAGACAATCGCCAGGGCGCCGGCACCTGCGGCCTTGCGGGCGGCGAGCCCCAGCAGGATGCGCGCCGGGGCGGTGCGCAATTCTCCCACCGCTTCGCCGCCGTCGAGCATCCTGGCCAGCGCTTCTTGGTCATGGCGCACATCTGGATCTTGGGCATCGAGCACCGGTTGCCCCTGGGCAGTGATGACCTTGTACCCGGCTTCGGTGATCGTCAGCGTCACGATGGCGGTGGTGCCGCGGGAGAGCAGGTCGCGCAACGCGTCGAGGTCGCTGGCCGCGTAGGCGGTGGCGATCGATTCGATGGTTTCGAAGCGGTCACCCTCCGGCCCGCGGGTGACCAGGGTGTACAGCCCGTCCTGCGCGTTCAGCGTCTGCGCGGCGGTCGCCGAACGCCCGGTGAAGGCGGCGATCCCCCAGCCGTCGCCGGCCTGCACGGTGTACCAGGCCTGGTGGGCGCGGTGGAAGGCGCCCAGCCCTAGATGCACGATGCGGATCTGCGGGCGGGTGCCGCTGCGCTGCGCTGCGCCGCTCACAGCTTGAAAGCCCTGCGTGGTGCGGCGTCGACGACATCAACGATCAGCTCGGCGGCGCGGTCCTCACTGACCCGGTGCTCGGCGACCAGCCGGGCCAGGAAGGAGGCTTCGATGCGCCGTGAGGCGTCGTGCCGGGCCGGGATCGAGCAGAAGGCGCGGGTGTCGTCGATGAACCCGGAGGAGCGGGAGAACCCGGCGGTCTCGGTCACCGCGGAGCGGAAGCGCAGCATCGCATCGGGGGCGTCGAGGAACCACCACGGGGCGCCAATGTACACCGAAGGGTAGAACCCGGCCAGCGGCGCCAGCTCGCGGGAATAAACGGTCTCATCCATGGTGAACAGGATGAAGTTGAAGTCCGCCGCCGTGCCGAAGTCCTGCAATACCGGGCGCACCGCTTCGGTGAAGCTGACCGGGAACGGAATATCGTGGCCGGTATCGGCACCGAACTTCTCGAAGCTTGGCAGGTGGTGGTTGCGGAAGGAGCCGGGGTGCACGGTCATCACCAGACCGTCCTGCACCGACATCCGCGCGGACTCGTACATCATGTGCGCTTCGAACACGTCGCGGTCCTCGGCGGTGGCCTCCCCGCAGCGGGCCTTGGTGAACAGGCGTTCGGCCTCGGCGCGGTCCAGCTTCAGGGTCAGCGGGGTGCGCACGCCGTGGTCCGCGGAAACCGCACCGTGGGAGATGAAGTAATTGCGGCGATTCTCCAAGGCTGCGAGGTAGCCGGCGTAGCCCGAAGCCCCGTCGCCGGCCTCGCCGATGAGCTTATCCACGTTCTCCACCCAATCCGGGTGGGCGATGTTCAGGTAGGCGTCGGGACGGAAGGTCGGCAGCACCCGTCCTGCGAAGCTCGCATCTGCCGCAATTTCCGCGTGGTAGCGCAGATCATCCATCGGGTCATCGGTGGTGGCCAGCACCTCGATGTTGAAGTCCTTGAACAGCTGGCGCGGGCGGAAGCTCGGCTCGTTCAGCTTGCGCTGCAGCGCGTCGAAGCTAGCGTCTGCGGTTGCCTCGGAAATTTCGTCGCGCAGTTCAAATACATGCTCGAACTCGGAACGCAGCCAGTAGCCCGAAGCGGTGCCGTCGAACAACGGCCAGGCCTTGGCGAATTCGCGCCAGATGGAGCGGGCATCAACGTCTGGGCTGGTGCCCAGCACCAAGCGGTCCATCGGGACGCCACTTGCATGGATCAGCCGCTTGACGTAGTGATCGGGGGTGACCAACAGCGAAGCCGGATCCGGGAACGGGGTATCGGTGGCCAGCATGGCCGGATCGACGTGGCCGTGCGGGGAGATAATCGGCAGGTCTTGGACCAGCTCCAGGAGATTTCGTGCAATGGCACGCGTTCCGGGATCGGATGGGAGAAGCCGGTCTGGCGCGGCGGCAATCGATGAGGACATGGCAACATGGTTTCCAAGTTGTATGACCTTCGTCAACAAGTTGCCATTTGTTGGCAACAACAGCTGCCCGAGTGCAACTACCTATTCCGCCGCCGGTCCCGTCGAATTGCGCACCGCCAGCCTTGCCGGCAGCACCACCGGTTCGTTTGACCTCGATTTGGCGCCCGCGGCGAAGGCCAGAAGGTTGTTCACCGCGGTGGCGCCCTGCGAGTACAACGGTGTTTCCACCGTGGTCAGTGCCGGAGTAACCAAGGCCGCACCGTAGCTGTTGTCGAATCCCACAACGCTCACCTCGCCGGGAACCTGCACCCGTGCCTGCGTCAGCCCGCGCATGAAGCCGATGGCCATCTGGTCGTTATAGGCAATGACCGCGCTGGTCCGGCGCTGCAGCCATTCGGTTGCCAGCGCCTCACCCCCGCCGATAGTCGGCTTGGACGAGTTCGTGCGACGCACCGAGAGTCCGAGTTCGCTCGCCGCTTCGCGCAGCGAACGCCAGCGCATGCCGTCCACCCAGGAGGCCTCGGGCCCGGCCAGGTAGGTGATATTGCGGTGGCCAAGTTCGGCCAGGTGCTCGGCGGCGCGGCGGATTCCGCGCGCATTGTCGGTGACCACGCTGGCCACGTCCTTGACCGCACGGTTCATCACGACCATCGGCTTCTGCTTGGCAAGCATCCGGATCGCGGAGTCGGACATGCGCGAGCTGGAGAGCACGATGCCGTCAACCATTGGCAGGACACGTTCCAACGCCTGGCGTTCACGAACCTCGGATTCCTGGGTGTGGGCAAGTAGGGTGATGTAGCCGGATTCCGAGGCGGCGGCCTCGGCCCCACGCACGATCTCCGCATAAACCGGGTTTCTGATATCGGCAATCACCACGGCAATCATCGAGGTGTGGCGCCCCGCGGCACGGCTGAATCCCGGCATGTGGGCCGAGCGGTAGCCGATAGCGGTCGCTGCATCGAAGATGCGTTGCGCCGTTTGGTGGCTGACCCGACCGGGTCTGGCGAAGGCACGCGAAACCGTGGATGCGGAAACTCCTGCCGCCGCGGCCACGTCATAGATCGAGGGTTGCTTTGGTAATTCTGTCATCTGGACCTCCATCGATCAGTGTAAGCGTGACCCATGCAACTAGTGGCAACATGTTGCAATATGGCAACGGGGTTTGGCTCTATGGAGTATGGCAAGGACCCGCCGCACTTGGTGGCGTGTCCCCATTGCAAGTGAATCGGCCGGGGATCCGAGCCCTTACAGATGCCCGCATGCGGGCAGGAAACAGGTAACACATGCGTTCCACTAAATTTTTGGGCCTCACCGGCGCCGCGGCAGTAATGATGCTGACCCTCGCGGCCTGTGGTGGCACCGATGCTTCGGGAGGTGGCGATTCAAAGGAGCTTCGCCTAGCCCTGAACCAGACCGAAACCCACCCGTCCTTCATTGCACTGGACAATATGGGAAAGAACCTCGACGAAGCTACCGAGGGCCGTGTCTCCGTTGACGTATACGCCAACGAAACCCTCGGCGCGCAGCAGGAAGCGATCCAGCTGGTCAGCGACGGCAGCGTGGACATGGCCGTCGTCTCCGGCACCCAGCTGGAGAACCTGAACCCAGAATTCCAGGTCTTCAACCTGCCAGGGGTCTTCGACAGCGTCGAGCACCAGATGGGCGTGATCGGTGACGAGGAAATCGTTGGCGAGCTCTACTCCTCGCTGGAGGACCAGAACCTGACCGTACTCGGCGGCTTCACCCAGGGCACCCGCAGCATCTACAACGCCAAGGCACCGATCAACACCCCCGAGGACATGGCCGGCATGAAGGTGCGCGTTCAGGAATCCGAGGTGCAGCTGGACATGATCAAGGCCATGAAGGGCGCCCCTACCCCAATGGCCTTCGGCGAGGTCTACACCGCGCTGCAGTCCGGCGTGATCGACGCGGCCGAGAACAACGAAGTCTCCTACCTGACCCAGAAGCACTCCGAGGTTGCCAAGTTCTTCTCCAACACCAACCACCTGGTGGGTCTGGACTACGTGGTCGTCAACACCGACGCCTACGAAGCCATGAGCGAAGAAGACCGCGCGGCATTCGACGCGCAGTGGGATGCTGCGGTCACCGAGCACACCGCGCTATGGACCACCGAAACCGAGAAGGCGCACACCGAGCTCGAAGCCGCCGGCGTGGAATTCAACGACGTGGATGCCGCGGCATTCCAGACGGCGTTGAAGCCGCTGATCGAGAAGTATGTCAAGACCGACTCCGCCAAGAAGATCTACGACGCTGCACGCGCTGCGGCCAAGTAATCAGCATTGGTTAACGGACAGGTAATTTCATGCAAGTAGTAAAGAGAAGCTTCGACAGAATCCTCGCGGTGGCCTGCGTCGTGTTATTCGCGGTCCTCGTTCTCACGGTGGTCTGGCAGGTCTTTGCCCGCCAGGTCCTCAACAGCCCCAGCGCTTGGACTTCAGAGCTCGCGCAATACCTGTTCGTTTGGCTCGGCCTGTTCGGCGCGGCGCTGGTCTTCGCCGAACGCGGCCACATCGCGGTGGACTTCGTGGTGCGCAAATTGCCCACAACCCTGGAAAAAGCGACGGCGCTTTTTGTTCAGCTTGCCATTGTGGCATTTTCCGCATTGGTACTGGTCTGGGGCGGTTTCCGCGTGGCCGAGAAATCGTGGGGGCAGGCCCTGACCGGCCTGCCCGCCACGGTCGGCCCGCTGTATCTGGTCATGCCGATCACCGGCATCATCATCATTTTTTATGCGATCTACCATTCGCTTGCGGTTATCCGCGGCGATGAAGAGCCCATCGCAGACACCGAACCCGACGTCGTCTAGGAGGAACCGTGGAAACTGCACTACTCGCGGGGCTCATACTCCTCGTCGGAATCGTTGTACTCATTATCTTGTCGGTGCCTATCGCGGTGGCCATCGGCCTGAGCTCGGTGGCCGCAATCATCGCGGTCCTAGGCTTCGACCGGGCCGTATTGACCACCTCGCAGCAGGTGTTCGCCGGTATTAATTCATTTACGCTGCTGGCCATACCGTTCTTCATCCTGGCCGGCGTGCTGATGAACAATGGCGGGATTGCCGGGCGGCTGATCGATGCCGCCAAGGTGCTGGTCGGCCGGATGCCCGGCTCGCTGGCGCAGACCAATACCGTGGCCAATGCGCTCTTCGGTTCGGTCAGCGGAGCGGCCGTCGCCTCGGCCGCCGCCGTAGGCACCGTCATGGGTCCACGGCAGAAGAAGGAAGGCTACGACCCCAACTTCTCCGCGGCGGTAAATATCGCTTCGGCGCCCTCGGGCATGCTGATCCCACCGAGCAATACCTTCATTGTCTACTCGCTGGTTTCCAGCACCTCGATCGCCGCCCTCTTCGTGGCGGGCTACGGCCCGGGCCTGGTCTGGATCCTCGCGTGCATGCTCGTGATCTACCTGTACTCGCGCAAGCACAAGGAAACTCGCTCCACCGAACGCGTCACCTTCGCCGTCGCGATCCAGACCCTGGTCAAGGCCATTCCTTCGCTGCTGATGATCGTGATCGTCATTGGCGGTATCCTCAGCGGCGTCTTCACGCCCACCGAGTCAGCCGCGATCGCCGTGGTCTACTGCCTGATCCTGGGATTCATCTACAGGGCAATCAAGGTTCGCGATCTGCCCGGCATCCTGCTCAACGCAACCAAGACCACCGCCATCGTGATGCTGCTCGTCGGCGTTTCCACGGCAATGTCCTGGCTGATGTCCTTCGCGCGCATCCCGGATATGATCTCCGACGGGCTGCTGAGCCTGACCGAAAATCCGACACTCATCCTGATCATCATGATGGTGATCCTGCTGGCCGTGGGAACGTTCATGGATCCGACTCCGGCAATTTTGATCTTCACCCCGATCTTCCTCCCGATCGTCATGGAGTTCGGAATTCACCCGGTGCACTTCGGCACCATGCTCGTTTTCAACCTGTGCGTTGGAACGATCACCCCGCCGGTGGGCAACGTGCTGTTCATCGGCGCCCGGGTCGCGGGGCTGCGCATCGAACCGGTGATCCAGAAACTGCTGCCGTTCCTGATCGCACTCCTCGCGGGGCTGCTCCTCGTGGTCTTCGTTCCAGAGCTAAGCCTCTGGCTGCCAACCCAGCTGGATTTGATCGCACCTTAGGCAGCGATTGCTCCACCTTGATCCCCTGCAGGCCTAGGCCTGCAGGGGATTTTTGGCATCCGGGCCTGCAAGGCACTTTCCTGCAACCCGGCAATTTATGGCAACCGCTTCGAACTTCACTATGCGCCAAGTCACAGTAGAAGTGATTTGGAATATCCGCACAGCTCAGGGATTCCAACCATCACTCGCAACCCACCAATGGAGACACCGATGTCCCGAAAGAATTCAGCGCTCGCGATGCGCAGCCGCATCGCGGCGGCAATAGTCATTCCCCTGGCCCTTACGCTGGCCGCCCCGGCAGCCGGCGCCATGCCCGGCAACCGCAACGAGCCAGCTGCCGCGGAACTCCCTACCGCGGCGAAATCCACCGAGGGAAACCACGGCAAACCGCCAACGCTTGAAGCACGCGTCAAGGACACCATCAAGCACAAGGGCCGCAGCTTCAAGGATCTGAACGCCAACGGCAAGCTCGATACCTATGAAGACTGGCGCAAGCCAGCGGAGGAACGCGCCGCGGATCTGGTCTCGCAGATGACCTTGGACGAGAAGTCCGGACTGATGCTGATCGATACGCTGAACGCCGCCTGCGACGTCGAAACGCAAACCCGCGGCACGCTGGATCCAAAGGCCAGCGACTACGTGAACAACCAGAAGATGCACCGCTTCGTCTTCCGCAACACGGTGACCAGCGAGGACAAAGCAGTCTGCGGCGACAGCGAAGGCGGCTTCCGGGCCAGCACCTCGCTGACTCCGCAGGAAGCGGCCAAATACATGAACACCGTCCAGGAGCTCGGCGAGGGAACTCGCCTGGGCATCCCGATGCTGTTCAAGTCCAACGCGCGCAACCACATCGACCCGGATGCCCGGGCAGGAATCAACGAGTCCGCCGGCGCCTTCACCGCTTTCCCCAAGGAGGCGGGCTTGGCGGCCGCGGCCCTGGGCGAAGAGGCACTGCGCACCGGGCAGGAGCCGACCACCGGAGACATGTCCATCATCGACGACTTCACCGGAGTCATGGGCGACGAATGGGCCTCCATCGGGCTGCGCGGAATGTACGGCTACATGGCGGACCTGTCCACCGAACCACGCTGGTACCGTGCCCACGAGACCTTCACCGAGGACGCTGAGCTCAACTCGAACATCATGAGCTCGCTCGTCCAGGGCCTGCAGGGGCCAACGGACCAAGAAGGCGTCTCGTTGAACCCGGACAGCCCGGTCGCGCTGACCATGAAGCACTTCCCCGGCGGCGGGCCGCAGGAACTGGGCCTGGATGCGCACTATTCCTTCGGCAAGACCCAGGTCTACCCAGGTGATGGCTTCGGCTACCACCTCAAGCCTTTCGAAGCAGCCATCAATGCCGGCGTTTCCTCAATCATGCCCTACTACGGGGCACCAATGGAGGTCACCTACAACGGCGTCGAATACGACTCGACCGGCATGGCCTTCTCCAAACAGATCGTCAATGACCTGCTGCGCGACGAGCTGGGCTTCGCCGGATACGTCAACTCTGACACCGGGATCATCAACGACCGCGCCTGGGGCTTAGAAGACCAGAGCGTCCCGGAGCGGGTCGCCGCCGCGGTCAACGGGGGAACCGACACCCTTTCGGGCTTCCACGACGTCAAGACAATCACCGATCTGGTCGACTCGGGACTGCTCACCGAAGAACGCATCGATTTGGCAGCTACGCGGCTGACCACCCCGATGTTCCAGATGGGCCTGTTTGAGAACCCCTATGTCGAGGTCGAATCCGCCGGCAAGATCGTTGGCAGCGAGGCGAACCGCGAGGTAGGACTGGATTTGCAGCGCAAATCGGCGGTATTGCTGCAGAACAAGGAAACTCCAGACGGGGAGAAGGTCCTTCCGCTGAAGCCGAACTCGGATGTCTACATCCTGGGTGACTTCACCGAGGAAAAGGTCGCCAGCTACGGCTACGACGTCACCAACGGCAACACCGAAGATCCGGCCGCGCGTCCAAGCGCCGAAGACAGCGACTACGCGCTGATCTCGGTGACCGTGAACAACAAAAACACCAGCGCCTACAAGTCCAACGATCCGGAAACCGGGATGAACCCCGAGCACCTCAGCTCGATCATCATGGACGGCGTCGCTGGGCTCGACGGCAACAGTCCGTTTGGCGCCGCGGATGCCTGCATGACCCAAGATGCCGAGAGCTGCACGGACGACGGCCTGGTCTTCGGCGGCTCGCTGCCATGGGAGTCCAGCGTCCTTGACTTCACCGGTATGTCCGAATCGCAGTCGTGGGAAATCAGCCCCTCGCTGGACACCATCAAAGAGGTCATGAACGAGGTAGAGGACCCGAGCAAGGTTGTCATGCACGTGTACTTCCGCCAGCCATTCGTCATGGATGAGGCCAGCGGAATGCGCGATGCGGGCGCCATCGTGGCAGGATTCGGCATGAGCGACACCGCGCTGATGGACGTGCTCTCCGGAAAGGTGGCACCGCAGGGTCGCATGCCGTTCGCGCTGGCCGGCACCGCCGAGGCCATCCGCGAGCAGTACAGCGACCTGCCAGGTTATGCGGAAACCACCGATGGTGAGCTCTACCCCTTCGGCTACGGTTTGACGTACTAGCAAGCCACGGCTTAGGAACCGCAGCTCAATAAAAACTGGCCCGGATGGGGCGGATCAAAAATCCGTCCCATCCGGGCCAGTTCTTATTGCGTATGTAGTTACAGGCCCAGCTCGGTCTTGCCATAGGCGAACAAGTACGGAACGCCAGCTTCGGCCTCGATGCGCTCCTTGGCGCCGGTGTCGCGGTCAACGATCACGGCGACGGCAATGACGTTGCCGCCGGCCTTGCGCACGCCTTCAACGGCAGTCAGAGCGGAACCACCGGTAGTTGAGGTATCTTCCAGAACGATCACGTTCTTGCCTTCGACACTCGGCCCTTCAACCTGACGTCCCATTCCATAGGACTTCTGCGCCTTGCGCACCACGAATGCGTCAAGGCTACGGCCCCGAGTTCGCGCGGTATGCATGATTGCGGTACCCACCGGGTCTGCGCCCATGGTCAAACCGCCAACATTGGTGAATTCAAGCTTTGCCTCGTCCAGCAGATCGAGCATGACCTCGCCGATGAGTCCGGAAGCTTCCTGCTGCAAGGAGACCCGGCGCAGATCGATATAGTAATCCGCTTCCTTGCCGGAGGAAAGAGTGACCTTGCCACGCACGATGGCAAGTTCTTGGATCAGTTCTTTAAGCCGCTCACGGGCGTTGGTTTCGCTCATAGGCACAATTCTAATCGCCACAACCGAGTGGCCGTTGCAAGGAATGCCCTGTATGACAGCTATTTCTCGGTGCAATCCAGCCCCAAGACGCGGTACTCCGGGAACAGTCCCTCGCAGCCGTGCATCGTTACCTGATCAGGGCCCGGTGACGGATCGGTGGAACCGCGATTGAGCTGGCCGTACTTGTTTATTTTAGCCCCTAGCCCCAGCCGTAACTCCCGGCTAGGGTGGGATCATGAATGCGACTCGCCCCTTGGGTTTCTGGTTAAAATTGGTGGATTCGCTGATCGACGAGCAGTTTGCAGCGACCTTGGAAGAACACGGTGTCACGCGCCGGCAATGGCAGGTGCTGAACCTGCTCGAGCAGAATCCTGCGTCGGAAGCCGAGCTCACCACGGGCCTCTCACCGTTTTTTGCCTCGCCCGATGAACCTCAGTCCGTCACCGAACACCTGGCAGAGCTCGTGGAATCCGGGTGGATTTCGCGCCAAGGCGGTGAGTATCTGATCACCGAACGCGGACATGTGTCACTGGTGAAGCTCAGCGAACTGGTCGAACGAATCCGCACCCAGTGCGGCGAGGGGCTCACCCCGGAGGCATATTCCACCACGGTGAGTTCCCTGGAACAGATGGCCAAGAACTTTGGCTGGGCCGAGGCTGAAACCGAGTAGCCTGCCGGGTGGAATGTTGAAAACAGATTAACTTTCCGCCCCGAACAGCGGTATTTGGCCGCTGCGCCCATTCTCATGCCTAGTATTGGATGCATGCGCGAACTGCAAGCAGAGATCATCGAAGAACTTGGCGTCAAGCCACAAATCATTCCGGCACAGGAGATCCACCAGCGCGTGGGGTTCCTGAAGGACTACCTCGGTGCAACCGGAGCCAAGGGTTTCGTGCTGGGAATTTCCGGCGGCATCGATTCCACCTTGGCCGGAAGGCTTGCGCAACTGGCGGTCCAAGAGGTCCGTGACGCCGGCGGCGACGCGCACTTTGTCGCGGTCCGCCTGCCCCATGGGGTGCAGAGCGACGCCGATGACGCGGCGAAGGCCATGGCGTTCATCGGCGCCGACGAGGAGTTTGAAGTAAATATCGAAATGCCCGTCAAGGCTCTGGATGAAGCGCTGGACAACGCGGGCCACCCACGCATCAGCGACTTCAACCGCGGTAACGCGAAGGCCCGAATGCGCATGATCGTGCAATACGCCATGGCCGGCGATCGCCGCATGCTGGTCCTCGGAACCGATCATGCAGCCGAATCGGTCACCGGATTCTTCACCAAGTTCGGAGATGGTGGCGCGGACCTTTTGCCTCTCGCCGGGTTGAATAAACGCCAGAACCAAGCCTTGCTGCGAGAATTGGGTGCTCCAGAGCTCCTCTGGGCCAAGGAACCAACCGCGGACCTATTAGATGGCCAGCCGCAGCGGACTGATGAGGACGAGCTGGGGCTGAGCTACTCGCAGATTGATGACTACCTCGAAGGCCGGGAAGTCGATACTTCCGCGGCCCAGACCATCGAGTCCCGCTTCATCGCTTCGCGCCATAAGCGTACGGTTCCCGCCACTTACCTCGATACCTGGTGGCGCAGTTAGCGGTTTATAGACCGCTTGTAATCGTGCGCAACGCCTGAATATGTTCATTGAGGCTGCTGCGTCCATGCTCAGAGAGCTTCACCCAGGTGCGTGGCCGCTTGCCAACGAATCCTTTGCGCACATTCAGGTACTTCTTGGCCTCGAGTGCCGAGATGTGTCGAGAGAGAACCGAGTCAGACACCCCGAGGGTTTCGCGCAGGGTTTTGAAGTCAATCTCATCAACTCCCTGTAGCGCTGCCATCAATGACAGTCGAACCGGGTTGGTGAAGTCGTCATTCATCTGGTTTCGTGGATGTTCGCTCATCGTGCCAACATCCTGAATCCGCCGATCAGCAGCGGCAGGGCGACTGCAAGGCCGAGCAGCACGGTGGCGATAAATGGCATTGGGGTGGTAATTAGCGTCAGCGTCAACGCATAGATCCCTATGCTCAAGAACAGGCTCAACAGGTACTTTTTACTAAAGCCGTGGGGCAGCACCCGGCATACCTTGAGATACCCCAGGCTCAGCCCAATCATTGCTAGCATCGCCGCCCCGGTGAGCACAAAGAATGCGGGTAGGCCTTGCTCTGGATTGAAAATGTGAAGCAAGGAGTGCAGCGCACCAAGCACAACCCCGAGCATGATGCAGGTCAGGCCTAGCTGCCGAGCACCGCGCGCAGTTACTGAAGTCATTGAACGTTGCGCATTTTCCAGCGCAGCGAGCTGGTCGCCCGGAGTGAATTCTGGTTCGCGGATCATGAGGCGACCTTCCGGGAATTTTTCTGGTGCTGGTAATAGGAACTAATCGACGCCCCGATGGCGGCGAAGCCGGAGATCCCCGCGATGACCATAGCTGGAGCGTCTTTCAAGAAGCCAGCCAGTGCAAGCGTCAGGCACAACGCCACCAAGGTGATCTGTGCGGCGACGAACCAGAATTTCATTGAAGTGAACATCTTGTTTCTCCTTGCGTAGGTGCGGCGTGCCGATGAACATAGCCTAACAAGTACTTTCTACTTTGGAAAGTACTTTCAGCAAAGTAGTTCAGTGGCAACCGGCCGCCTACGCACGGGAATGGCTTCTAGACGAAAGCGCTCACTCCGGTCAGCGCTCGTCCAACAATCAAGGAATTAATCTCATAGGTGCCCTCGTAAGTGTGAAGGATTTCAACATCACAAAAGAATTTAGCCATCTCATGGTCGGTCACCACGCCATTTCCACCAAGCAGTGCACGGCCCAATGAGACCGCTTGGCGCGCGAGCCTCGTGGCCGTGGATTTGGCCAGCGCCGCATCAACCATTTCCAGTTCGCCGCGTTCTTGCTTGCGCGCAATGTCCATCATCATCGAAAGGCAGGCAGTTGCGTTGCCGGCGATCTCCGCCAAGGATTGCTGCACCAGCTGAAAGGCCGCAATGGGTTGGCCAAATTGCTGACGCTCCTTGGCGTAGGCGGTACAGATATCTAGGGTTGCCACCATCGCGCCGACCGCTTGCCACCCAACCCAGGCGCGAGACTGCATGAGCAGCGCATTCGCCGAAGCGAAGTCGACCGCTCCAGGGAGCTTATTCTTCAAGGGAATGCGGACATTCTCCATAGAAATATCCGCATTCTGCATAATGCGCAGGCCGATCTTATTTTCGATCTTGGTTGCGCTGTAGCCCGGGCGGTCGCTTTCCACCAGAAAGGCCCCCACCTCGCCACTCTCGGGACACTTTGCCCAAATTAACGCAAAATCAGCGATGGTTCCCATGCCGATCCAACGCTTGGCACCGTTGATCACGTATTCGTCACCCTCGCGGTTCACTGTGGTGTGAATACCTCCAGCAATATCCGAACCATGGTCGGGCTCGGTCAAGGCAAAGGCGCCAAAAGCTTGGAACTTAGTGAGCTTTGGAAGCCAGGATTCACGTTGCTCATCTGACCCGAGCGCATCGATCATACCCACAATGAGCTCATTATGAATGCCGACAATAGATGAAAGGGATACGTCGGATCTCGCGATCTCCGCGTGGAGCAATCCGCGTAGCAGATGCGAGGATCCATCTAATTGGATTCCCGCCAGACCGGCATCTGCCAACTCCTGAACGAGCCCTGGGGGAAATTCCTCTCGATTCCAGAATTCAATCGATTGCCGGCGGATGCGTGTCTGCAAGAATTCACGCACCTGCTCTAGTCGTGTCCGATCGGCCTCGTGCAGTTGGTGTGCCACACCCAATAGGTCCATCCGATTTCTCCTTCCAAACCCTTGGAAGTCCAAGTATATTGTTGGACTAAGACTTCCATAGGGGGTAAATGTTGAATTCTCCATTGCCGCGCGATCCGATTGCTCAGGCACGCGAACAGTGGGTTGCCCATGGCTGGGCATCCGAAGCCAACGCCATGGCCGCAATCACCGCGGTGATGCGCACCGCGTCGATTTTCCTGCAGCGAGCCGATGCGATTCTCAAACCGCACGGGCTCACCTTTGCGCGTTTCGAAGTGCTCGCCTTGCTTGGGTTCTCCAAGCGCGGTTCGCTCCCGATGAGTCACGCAAGTGAGCTGCTTCAGGTTCATGCTACGAGCTTGACCAACTCGGTGGACCGGCTAGAGGCCACCGGGCTGGTGCAACGAGTTGCGCACCCTACCGATGGGCGAACCAGGCTCCTGGAACTCACGGCCCAAGGCCTGGAGGTGCTCGATGCCGCCCGAACTGATTTAAACGAACAGCTCTTCGCCCAAAGCGATTTGGAAGCCAAAGACGCGACAGATCTATTCGAGATCCTCTCTCGTTTCCGCCGCGCCTCGGGCGACTTCCTATAACGAACCGTCTCGAATCGCATTGATGACCCCGGAAAAGTCGGTGCCTGCATTTCCCTCATCGCTGAACTTCCGATACAGCGCGGCCGCGAGACTGCCTAGCTGCGCATCGGTCTGCGTCTGTTCCAATGCGCTGGAGGCCAAACCGAGGTCCTTGGCCATTAACGCGGCAGCAAATCCAGGCTGATATTCCCGGTTGGCCGGCGAGCTAGGGACGGGGCCCGGGACCGGACAATTTGTTGTCACCGCCCAGCACTGCCCCGAAGCCGAGGAAATCACGTCGAATAGGGCCTGGTGCTCTAGGCCCAAACGCTCGCCTAAGACGAAGGCTTCCGCCGCGCCGAGCATGGAGATGCCCAAAAGCATATTGTTGCAAACCTTGGCCGCTTGCCCCGCCCCATGCCCACCGCAATGCACGACCCGCTTGCCCATGATTTCGAGCACCGGGTTGATCTGCGCCAGGTCGGCTTCATCGGCGCCGAGCATAAATGTCAGGGTTCCCGCTTCCGCGCCAACTACACCACCGGAAACTGGAGCATCGGCACTTCGATGACCGGCCGCCACCGCGAGCTGGGCGGCTTCGCGCGCCTGTGCCACATCGATTGTCGAGCACTCCAAGAACAAGGTGTCCGTCTTGGCCGCCCCAAGCAGGTAGTCCCGGTAGGCATCCAGTACATGCTGCCCGGTGGGGAACATGGTGAGCACGACATCCACGTCGCTTGCGGCTTCGGTGCCGGTAACCACAGTTTCGATTCCGGCCGCGGCGGCCGCTTCAAGAGCGGCAGGCACCACATCAAAAGCCTTGAGGCGATACCCCGCACGGTGCAAGTTGATGGCCATGGGAAGCCCCATATGGCCCAGTCCCAAGAATCCTATGATTGGTTTTCCGCTCATCTTCCACTCTTTTCTCGTAACCCCTGCTCCAACAGTGCAAAATTCAATTCCGCTCCAGGCAATGGTGCGAAATGTCGTGCCGTTCGCTGTTCGCGGGTCAAATTACCCACTCGTTCATGCCACTGGGGGTTGCGATCTTTGTCGATCACCGCGGCCCGGATTCCTTCGGCGAAGTCCGGGTCATCCAGTCGGTTAACCGCGACCCTGAACTCGCGACGCAGATCCTCGCGCAGGTCCTTCCCGGCACTGGCCAACAAATCATCGACGAGCCGCACCGAACTAGGGCAGGCGGCTCGGAGCGCCTTGGAGACAAAGCTGGCCTGTGCGTCCGCGCAAGCGTCGAGCGCGGCGAGAATCGCCGGGATACTTGGTTCGGCGAAGGCCTGAACCCAATCCTCGTCCAGTATTCCCTGCTCGGCGGTGCTCGTAAATCGCGTAATCACCTGATCGGCTTCGAGAGTCTCCAACTCGGTCAGCAGTTGCGGCAAGCTCGCCTGCGCCACGTAGTCGTCTGCCAGCCCCAAGGCAATGGTGTCTGCCGCGTGGAATCTCATCCCGGTTAGTGCCGCTAGGCGTCCCGCGGCTTTTGCACCCTTGGCCAGCAGGTGGGTACCTCCCACATCTGGGAAGAAACCGATTCCCACCTCTGGCATGCCGCAGCGGCTGGTCTCGGTCACGATGCGATGGCTGCCGTGGGCGGAAACCCCAATCCCGCCGCCAAGCACTATGCCGTCCATCAACGCCACGAACGGTTTCGGATACTCGTCAATGAGTACATTAAGTTGATACTCGATACGCCAGAACTCTTCGGTGGACCCATCTCGGTCCAAGATATCCCGGTAGATCGCCACAATATCGCCCCCTGCGCACAGGCCTCGCTCCCCCGCTCCGGTGATCGCGACCTGTCGCACCGCTGGATCATCACGCCATTCAAGCAACGCGTAGAGCATGCCCCGGCACATCTGCGTAGTGAGCGCATTGAGCGCTTTGGGCCTATTGAGAGTGATGAGTCCCAAATGCCCCCGGCGCTCGGTCAGAATGTCGGTCAAAATACCCACCCCTCGGTGATCGCTGTCACAGTTCATTCTCGAATATACTCGGACTTCCAAGTAAATTGAAGTGGCGCATGACAGCAAACTTGATAGGTTGAACTAGTGAAGATAGCGACCTGGAATGTGAACTCCCTGCGCGCCCGGGCTGACCGCGTCGAAGACTGGCTGCGCCGTACCGACGTTGATGTCCTGGCAATTCAGGAAACAAAATGCAAAGACGACAATTTCCCCTGGGAACTTTTCGAGAACAACGACTACGAGGTGGCGCATTTTGGCGTCAACCAGTGGAATGGCGTGGCAATCGCCTCCCGTGTGGGGCTGGATGACGTCCAGCGCACGTTCCCGAATCAGCCAGAGTTCGGCAAGGGCGGGAAAGACCCGATCCAAGAACCCCGAGCCATCGCGGCCACCTGCGGCGGGGTTCGCATCTGGAGCCTCTATGTGCCCAACGGCCGGGCCCTGGATGACGAGCACATGGGCTACAAGCTCAACTGGCTCGACGAATTGAAGAAAAATTCGGTCGAATGGCTCGACGCAGATCCACAAGCTCAAATTGCACTGCTCGGCGACTGGAACATCGCGCCGAAAGACGAGGACGTCTGGGATATCCAGTTCTTCTTGGACAACCAGCTCACCCACGTCTCGGCCCCCGAGCGTGCCGCCTTTGGCGGATTCGAAGACGCCGGTTTCACCGACGTAGTTCGCCCACACACCGAGGGCGCCTACACCTACTGGGACTACACACAGCTGCGCTTTCCGAAAGGCGAGGGCATGCGGATCGATTTTGCGTTGACCTCCCCCGCACTAACCGAACGGGTCACTACCGCGAGCATCGACCGCGAGGAACGCAAGGGCAAGGGCGCTAGCGATCATGCTCCGGTTATCGTGGAGTTGGACGACTGACCATGACCAGAAAATTGACTGGGCCACTGGCAGAGCTTACGGCAGCTACCGCGCATTTGCGCGTCTATGAACCGTTGGACGCTTTCGAGGATTGGGCCCAGTCAATTATCCTGCGCACCGGGCAGCGTAGCGCAAGCCATTGGGACAACTTCGAGAACGAACGGCTCTGGGAACGCACGCTGCGCCCCATCTCGGACCCCTTCCCGCACCATGAAGCAGAGCATTTTCGCTCGCTGAAGATCCTTGACTACGAGGGCAACGAGCACACCCGATACTGTCCCGGCCAGCTGCAGGCGCGCAGCCTGCTGGCCGCAGAACAGGCCGAGGAGGCCATCCGGACCGAGGTTCTGGACCTCCTGGTGCCTCCCGCAGCACGTAGCGCGAATGCCGAGCGTGTTAATCCCGATCGGCTAGCAGCAGATCTCACACACCTGCATACCCGCACTTCCACCTGGGGTATACCGCTGAGCTGGTTTGCGCTCTTCCGGGAAGATGACGAGTACGAACAGGTTCATGTTGATGACCGGTTGCTCACAGTGCGGCTCATAGTACCCTTCGATCAGGCGGTAGAACGCCTCTCTTGGGCAGTGCAAACGCTCGTGACCTATGCACCTCAGGCACCGTTGTTTGAGGAGCTTGGCGCGCTCGGCAGCTGGCTTGAATCCTTCGATAGCCGCTCGGTGATCGAATTGGACTACGGGATGCTTGCCGAGATCGTGTGGCCAGATGAATCCGCCAACGACCTCATGCACGGAATCCAAGCAATCGAAGACGGAGATCTGCCCACGGCGGCGGCGGCCTATCGACGGCTGACGAACCGCTGGCTGGGTCCGCGGCATCTGGGCCGGGCCAACTAAATTCTGTCCAGGACGGCCGAATCAAAAAGTATTTCGTTAACGCAAAAAGCTCCGGTTGAAACCGGAGCTTTTCATTTTGGCGACCCTGACGGGACTTGAACCCGCGACCTCCGCCGTGACAGGGCGGCGCGCTAACCAACTGCGCTACAGGGCCATGAGTTTTGAATCTAACTTCAAACCACATGGCAAAGCCCTCGGTATACCGAGGGCTGCGTGGCTCCGACCGGCGTCGATCCGGTGACCTTTCGATTTTCAGTCGAACGCTCTACCAACTGAGCTACAGAGCCTGGCACCACTGAGTGGACACCAGATTTATTGCCTAAACAATAAACCGAGCGACCCTGACGGGACTTGAACCCGCGACCTCCGCCGTGACAGGGCGGCGCGCTAACCAACTGCGCTACAGGGCCTTGCTTTCGCAAGCCAATGGATTTCTCCATCTGACAACCAACGAATTGGCTGTTTGTACCCCCAACGGGATTCGAACCCGTGCCGCTGCCGTGAAAGGGCAGTGTCCTAGGCCGCTAGACGATGGGGGCCTATATCTGCTGCGGTTTCTTTCGTCTCCGCTGCGGACTTCAATAACTATACGTGGCCTTTTTGCCATTTGCAAAACCGGCATCCGGAGAACTTTTAGGGGACGCAAATCGACGGCGAACAGTAGGCTTGAATCATGGACTTGGAGATGAGCGACGACGAATTTGACGAGCTGGTTCAGGCTGCCATCGACGGCATTCCCCAGTCGGCGATAACCATGATGGACAATGTTGTTTTCTTCATCGAGGACGAGTACGAGCCACTTCCCGGAGAAGCGAAAAACACCGACATTCTGGGGCTATACGAGGGTGTTGCGCTAACCGAGCGAGATCTTGACTGGGCTTCAGGGGCACTGCCTGATCGAATCACGATCTTCAAAAACCCGACCCTCAGGGCCTGCGAAACACGCGATGACGTCGTGCGGGAGGTTCGCATTACGGTCATGCACGAGGTGGCCCATCACTTCGGAATCGACGACGAAAAACTGCACGATTTGGGCTGGGGATAGCCCAAATCGGCAAAAACTAATATTGAGATGTGCGTCACGAAAAATACTCTTTATTTGATCTTAGTGCCGCTTCGCAGTTCCTCAGAAGGGAATGCGGTAGCCCAAATTCATTTCATCTTCCGGCGCCGGCAGAACGGCGGGACCTTTTGGAGCAAGCAGCAAAATCCCACTTCCAGGTCCGGGCCAGGCAGAACGCTCGGAGGTTCAACGTTCCCAAGCCGCCCGAAACCGGGCTCCAATTCTAGATTCGGCGCCATGAACAGTTCCCGCGCTCAGGGTCCCTCTGTGGCACAGCATTTGGCAGATGCACGCTACGCCAAGCACGGCGAGCGGGTCCTCTGGCATTAGGGCAGGTAGTCTGCGAAATGATCACTCGGGCCCACGTGCGCACCATTTCGAGCAGGGCCCCTGCGCATCGCGTAGAGAAATGAGAGCGTCCAAGGCTTACAACCACCAGAACGCCCCCGCCGCCACAGCGTCCGCTGCGAAATTCATTTCGACCCCGTCAAGCGGATCTCAACGACCGCCAGCGGCAAAGCCGGAGGAGCATGACTTCTCGCCGGCTTCTGATAGTCCGCTCTGGAAGACGATGGTGCCCAAAAGCTGAAATGGCACCGGCGTCGACAAGCACCCCTAGCTGGGACTCGGCGTCAGACTTGCTTCGGCAGCTACCTGTGCGGTGACCTCAACATCAATTGCCGCGCCGGGTAAGAGCGCCGGGACGCCGGTTCGGGCGAAGTTCTTCATGGTGACGCTCTCTCGCGTCGGTCGCCGGCCTGTTGGTCGACACACCGTTGGCTACCGCCGAGCACCTATCAGTCGCATTCCATTAGTTTTGCTATTCACGGCGCATGTTGAGCTTTCGGTCCCTGAAATGTCATTCACAGTTCCCCGCCTGAGGGGATCCCCCAGCAGTTCGAGTACTGTTCCGGGGTTGGCGGGAAATTCGAGGTCGCACGCGAGCCGTTCTGCTCGCCGATCGCCGCGGCCTTGGTGAGACGGCTCAAACGGTCCCGGACGGGAACTGTTTCTGAGAACTGGATGGCCGCATGTTCCCGGATGCCCCCTGCTACCGTTCGACAGGACCGCCTGCTAGGAAATGCTGGCAACAGCTGGTGGCCAGGGGCTTCGGATTCTTCGTCGGTGATGCCGTCGGTCCGGGATTCACATGAGGGCGTTCCTTGCACGGATTGCGCACGGTCGAGGCACCGAGGCCAGCGGCTGCAAAATGCCCGGGGACGTTAGCGCAGAGCTTTTTGGTGCATCGCGTGCTGCTTCATCCACAGCTTTTCGGAC
>NZ_JBQSWU010000013.1:0-129186 GCF_052377485.1 Glutamicibacter sp. AOP38-B1-38
GTGTTGTGGAAAACTCGACCAATGAATACTCGGAGTTACAAGCGCATCGACCAAAAATGTTCCTGCACAGACCACCGCGAAATTGAGTGGATATCGAATTGGAGGGAATTAATCGCCTACTTTGTCGGGCAGAGGGATCGGTCGAGAGCGCCAACACGAAAACAGCGGGAAGCTGTCGCTGGCTTACGATGTCAAAGCGAACGCGAAATCAAAAGAAGCGAACGCGAAATCAAAAGAAGCGACCGGGCGGTACCCGTTTCTCTGCTTTCGCTAGGTGATATGTCGCGCGCGGTGGCCGTGGTGCATTCCAAGAGGCTTACGCTGAAATGCCCCGTGGCATGCGGCCACGTCACCGTCTTGCGCTGGAAATAGCGGCTGTCCGCATAGGATGAGATTGAGTACCATAAATTCTAATCAGCAAAATGGAGGACGTCGTTCCAGTGGATGTCGGGGGAATGAAATTGCAACACCAGAATCTGCTGGTGACGCTTTATGGCTTATATGGGCAATCAGCTGCCAGCTCATTCCCCGTCTCCGTCATCGTTGAGATGCTCGGTGCGCTGGGGATTAAATCCCAAGCCTCCCGTTCGACCATTTCTCGATTGAAAAGCCGCGGAGTGCTCATCAACGAGCGCTCTGGAAATGAGTCCGTCTATCAGCTGTCCGCCGAAATCGTGGATGGCTTCCGCAAGGACGACCAGCGGATCTTTGCCCCGTCGCGCTCCACTTCGGAGGAGTCGCTGATTTTGGCTATTTTCTCGGTGCCCGAAAGCGAGCGGCACCGCCGGTACGAACTTCGTACTGAGTTGGGGAGCATGGGCTTCGGGATGGTCGCCGGAGGCGTGGCCGTCGGGCCGCAAATGGCATTCGAACAGGCCAAGGCGCGGCTGGACGCACGCGGGCTATCCGAATACATTGAGTACTTCCGCGCAGACTACATTCCCGCGGCAGATATCCGGGACCGTGTGGCGCAGTGGTGGGACCTGCAGGCCTTGGACCAGCAGTACACCGACTTCCTTCAGCTCTACGTCGGACGACTGGGCGCATGGCGCGAGAGACTTGCCGCGACAGCAGAATCTTCCGAGGAGCGCAGCGATCTAGAGCGTGAGGCGTTTGCCTTCTACGTGCCCATGCTGACACGGTGGCGGCACTTCCCCTATCGTGATCCGAATCTTCCCTTCGAATACCTTCCCGAAGGGTGGAAAGCGCCGCAGGCTAAGAAGACCTTCCTTGCGTTGCATGAGCTGTTGTCCCCGCTGGCGGAGTCGTATGCGACTGAGCTACTCTGCTCGCGCGCTAGCTGAGCTCTGATCCATCCAGTCCCGAACCGCATCCCAATGATGCTGCTCCGGAGCGATGATCCCAAAGTGATCCAACCGGGGATGGATCATCGTCGTGTACTGGGCGATTTCGCCCAGAGAGCGGATGTACTGCTCGGTATGCTCCAGTGGCACCCGGTCGTCATCTCGCCCGTGGACCAATAGCACAGGCACCACCGGAGCCGGCTGCGCACATGGTGACGCTTGGCGGTAGATGCCGGGAATCTCAACTGGTGACTTCCTGAAATACTCGATGGCCGCCGAGTCCCCGAGGTCTTCTTCGAAGACCTTTGCCGCATCGGTGACCGGGGCAAGGCCGACTACTGAATCGGCAAGATCGGCATTGAGCAGGGCCAACTGCCCTCCGACCGAGTGCCCGACCAGTACTACGTGCTGTTCGCGTCCCTGGTCGCGCAGCGTGCTGCGAACCAGCCGAATCGCTGCGGCTACGTCGCTAGAAGGCATGGGCCAGGCATGTTCTGGTCCGCGCCGGTATTCCACATTGGCCACGCTCCAGCCGGCCTGCAGCAGATCCTCAAGCATGGGCTGCATAACCGCGGCGGTGATCCGCTGTCGCCAGTAGCCCCCGTGGACCAAGACCGCGGTGCCCCGGGAGGATTGGTCTTGAGGGTGCACCAAGGTGATGCGCTGATCTGGATGGCCGCCGTAGCTCAATACTTGGCTGCCTTGCTGTTTTTGAGTCACGGGATTTTACCTTTCACCGACGGGTGGCCGGCAGGATCTCCCTGCCGGCCACCCGGAATTTTCATACGATACTAGTTTGCGCCAGGGACCGATCCTGGTGGCAGAAAGTTGACGTCGCGCAGCGCCGAGAGCCGGACGACTTCCTCCGGGTCGGTCAAATCATGGAGTTCATCGAAAAGCGTGGCGAGCTGACCTGAAGGACTGACCCAGAAGAGCGACTTGCCCGGTGTTTCATCCTTATTGAAGTACGCGTGAGGAAGGCCCATCGGCATCCGCACGGTATCGCCAGGGCCCGCCTTGAACCATTCGCCGTCCAGATAAAGGGTGTAGGTGCCCTCCATGATGTAGATGTGTTCGTCCTGGGTCGGGTGCACATGTGGCGGCACGCCGGTGCCCACTGGATCCAGGGACAGCCATGCAAAACTGCTGGAGCTCTCGACCTTGGATAGGTAAGTATGGCCAAGGACGTTCCATGTCTTGTTGCCCATTGATTCGCTTGCCAAGGTGATGCCCTTGGGTAGGTCGCCCAAGATGATTTCCTGGCCTTGCTGCTGATCCATGATGACTCCTTTGTGAGGTTGCGAACTTATGATCTCAGAATGGCATAGATCACATTGAATATGCAATAGGTCTTGCGGTCGCAAAATACGGTGTATATGATTTCTATCACGTCGGCGTCGTTGCCGGACGCTTGACTACCCTCGCAATCCACGCATCGCGGTCGATGGGACCCTTTGCTGCTCACCACGAGTAAGGCATCAATGTGAACACCAATCAGACAACAGGAATGAGCGTCTATACGCTCGGTACCGGAGGCGGCCCTATCGTCTCCAGCTCCCGTGCAGGAACCAGCACGGCGATTCGTGTCGATGGGGCTACCTATGTCATCGACTGTGGAATGGGAAGCATCCGCAATTACCGTTCGCACGCCGACTGGGGCGAGTTGCGCGCGGTGCTGCTGACCCACCACCACTCCGATCACATCTACGACCTCGGCGCCTACCTGGTCACCGGGTGGCAGGTACCGGGAGAGTCTTTCACCCGGCCCATCCAGGTCTTCGGACCAGGCCGGCCCAACCGCGTCCCCGCTCTGGACCAGAAGCACGAGCAAGATGTCGCCGCACGAGTGGGCAATAGAGAGATGAGCAGCACGGAAGAAATCGTGGACGCTTTGCTGGATAAGGTTTTTGCCTCGGATGTACTCATTCGCATGGCAGACGAAGGCCGTGACGAGCCACATAAATGGATCCAAGCGCACAACATCCAGATCCCTGAATCCACCGGAGCCTGCGCTGTGGAAAATAGGCACCCGCAGATGGAGCCATTCGAGATCTACCGCGACGACCTGGTCACCATCTCGACCATTCTCGTTGACCATCGCTTGTGCTTCCCGGCCTTCGCCTACCGGATCGACTCGCGCTACGGTTCTGTCGTGGTTTCGGGGGATACAGCCTACTCCGAGAACTGCATCAAGCTGGCCCAAAGCGCGGATCTGTTGCTCCACGAAGTCATCGACCTTCCGGGGATCCTTCAGACATTCCCTGACGGGCCGACCCGGGATGGCATCGAAGTGCACCTGCGCGAATCGCACACTCCGTACAGCGAAGTGGGCAAGGTCGCGCAGCAGGCCAACGTTTCATCGTTGGTGCTGCACCATATCGTTCCCAACACTCCCGGCACCGCCGACTTGGAGATCATGCTGAACACCGCGCGTAGGGATTTTTCCGGGACCGTTTCCATCGCAGAAGACAATGATGTCTTTGATATTGGCGGAGTAGAGTTGCAACTTGCCGCCACTGAATCCAAAGGGAGCTTGGCATGAGCCATGCACAGAATCTCGCAGACCACACCCTGAGCGCCGCGATCAGGAACGGCAAGATGAACCGTCGGGCTTGGATCGTGACGAGCATGCTCGTTATTTTCCAGATCGTCAATTTTGCCGACAAAGCAGTATTGGGCCTTGTGGCTGATCCCGCCATGCGCGAGCTGGGCTTGACCGCCGGGCAGTTCGGCTTCATCGGCAGCGCATTCTTCTTCCTCTTCGCCATCGTCGGCGTCGCGGTCGGTTTTCTAGCGGGAAAGGTGTCCACCCGCTGGATCCTGCTCACCATGGGCGTCGCATGGGCCGTCCTGCAGTTCCCGATGCTCTTTGGTGGCGGTGCAGCGGTCTTGCTGGTGACCCGTATCCTCTTAGGTGGTGCTGAAGGCCCGGCCACACCTATTTCTTTGCAGCATGTTCATGGATGGTTCAAACCCAAGGAACGCGGACTGCCCAGCAGTATCGTCGCCGCTGGGTCGACCTTGGGGCCGATTCTCGCAGCTCCTGCCCTGGCCTGGATCATCGCAAACCCAGCTTTGGGATGGCGTTGGGCCTTCGGCTTCTTGGGTCTCTTCGGGCTGCTCTGGAGCGTGGCATGGCTCATTGTGGGTCGCGATGGTCCGTACAGCCATTCGAAAGCGGGCAGAGCCTTAGCCCAAGAGGAGTCTGAGGCAGCGCAGCGGACCACGCCGCATTCAGCGACGAAGCACGAAACGCAGTCGGAACCGGTGGAGGAATTCGAACCCAACGGTACGGGCAGTATCGCCGATTCGGCAGACCTGCTGCAGATCGTCCCGATTCGAAGAGTCTTGGGATCATGGATGTTCGTTGCCGCGGTCTTGGCTGGGGCCGGATGTTTCTGGGCCCAAGGATTCCTCACCACCTGGTCTCCGAAATATCTAGGCTCAGTGGTCGCATTGTCACCGGAAATGATCGGACTAGTTTCGACCTTTCCGTGGGTTGTGGGTGCCATCGCCCTGCTGATTCTGGGCTTCGGCTCGCGCTACCTGATGAAACGCGGAGTTACCGTCCGCTGGGCTCTGGGTGCACTGTTCGGAGCGACTCTCCTGATCTCCGGCGTGTGCTTCTCGATCCTTCCTTTCCTTTCGGGATACGCTGCGGTCGCGATGCTGACCTTGGGCGCGGGCACCGCGATGATCTACCCGCTTGCACCAACGGCCATCGCCTTCAGTGTCTGCTCCAAGCAACGTGCTGCAATCATGGCCACGCTGACCGGGCTGGCCTCGATCGGCGGTGTCATCGCTCCGGCCATGGTCGGTGGACTCATGGATCGCGCGGGCTATATCCCGGGTGCCAAGGGGGTCGCCGATACGGCGGAAATGTCCGCACTGCTCGCCCAGGGCATGAACTCCTCATTCGGGATGATCGGCATCTACCTGGTCATCGTCGGCATCTTCTGCGTCCTGATGCTCAACCCGGACCGCACGGCGCGCAAGCTGCAGACAAAATTCACGTTCACCGGCTGATCGTCAGCAACGAATCCTCAGAGCCTTCGTTACGTCTGTGCCCGCTGACTTTGCTTAGTCAGCGGGCGCGGGTTTTGGAGCTTTGGCCTTTTATGCGGGACCCGTCGGCGCATGCGCCAGGCAGATAGCGCTCGCCGATCCCGACCAATGGTAATCGGGTAGCGCGATGACCACGCAGCCCATTCGGTAACGGCCATGTGAATGGATTGGCGATGTGACAAGGTTGCATGCGCGGATCGGACGCAGCAAGTAAACCTGGGAAGTGCCAACCCAAATACCTTGGGATTGGGTTCAGCATCATGGTGTTGGAAGTGAGGCACCAATGGATGCCGCTTCCTGACCAGAGATCCGGGCAAGTCTTCGAAGCGCGGTAGCAATGGCAGCTCCCGGATGGGGTCCTGGGACGCCGGCGTAACCGTAGGCTCAATTGCGTGTCAGTGTCACCCGGCAAGCTTGAGTATCCGGCCCTTCACTGGTTTCATGTGCATATGCAAACACGGCCTCGGTCCACGCTTGAAAGCGAGTTCCGAGACCGTGCTGGTTTTGCTACTAAGTGTATTTCCGAAGAATCAGTCGGCTGCGAGCTCCCGCTCGATAACCGGTTGCGGGGGCTGGTCTTCCTTGATCCTCGGCGGAATCAAGGCCACTGCGATGGCCGCTATGGCTCCAACGATGGCGAAGAAAACAAAGTTGAATTCAAAGCTGATCCCCGTCGCTGCGATCCAACCGCCGATGATCGGACCGGAGATGGCGCCCACGCGTGCGAAGGACAGCGCCCATCCGGTCGCGGTGCCACGCTGAGCCGCGGGGTAGTAATCGGCGATGTAGCCGGTGAGCACCAGCGAGGTAGAGATCGAGCCGATGCCTGCGAAGGCCACGAAGCACAAGTTGATGAACATGGTGTTCGGGAACATCAGCAGCAGGATGCCGCCGGCACCGAGCAGGAAGAAGATCACCAAGACTGGCTTCTGGCCGAACCTGTCGGCCAGGTAACCCAGCGCCAGTCCGCCTGCGGCTGAGGCCAAGGAGAACACGAGCAAAAAGGTCAGCGATGAACCTAGGTCGTAACCGGCGCTGCGCATAATCTGCGGCAACCACGTGTTCAATCCGTAGACCAAGACCATGCCGCAGAACAGTGATATCCAAAAGAATATGGTGGAGCGAAGACACTTGCCGGAGAACATGGAGCCCATGACTTCACGCCAAGGGATCTTTCCTGCCAGTACTGGCGGTGCCACCGGCTTGTAGTCGGCAACATTGAGGCGTGCTGCCAGGGCTTTCGCTTCGCTGATTTTGCCTTTGGCAACGAGGTACTCAAGGGATTCCGGGAGAATCCATGCCACAAGCGGCAGCAACACGACCGGCAGCACGCCGACGGCGATTACCCAACGCCATCCGAGGATGGGGAGCAGGGCCATGGCGACCAATGCTGCCGCGACTATGCCCAATGAATATCCGGAATACATGATTCCGTAATTCAGCGAACGCTTCTTCGGCGGCGAGTATTCGATGGTCAATGCCGCAGCCACGGGAATGATGCCGCCCATTCCCAATCCGCCAATTAGTCTGAACAGCCCGAAGATTTCAGGAGTTGGTGCCAAGGCGGCTCCGGCCTGCGTGATGGTGAAGACGACCATGGATAACAGCAACATGCGCTTGCGGCCGATGATGTCGCTGAGAGTGCCGATGAATAGTGCACCGAACAGCATGCCGACGAGGGCGTATGCGCCGAGGCCACCTAGCTCCATCGGGCTGAGTGACCATTCCTTGTACTCGGCCAACGCAGGAAGCACCGCGCCGAGCACCCCGACATCGTAGCCTTCCGCCAGAATGGCGAGCCAACAGGCGAACAGCACCATGCCGGTGGTGCGTTTGGGGATTTTCCAATCCGTTACCTTGGGAGAAGAAGTCATCTTCAAGCTCCTAGTTGTTGATGGGGCGTGTGTTCTCGGGTCCAACTTATGAATCATCTCGTTAAAGTGACGTGCGTTACAATGCCTATATAAATATTATCTAGGAGGAGCGATGAGTAATCGCGAGAAAACAAGTGTCGCGGAGGCATCGTTGGCGACGCTGGCCGAGGTATTCCTCTCGTCGGGAGTGAATGGCGAGGCGCTACAGAGGACTATTGAATGGGTGGATACGGACGCGGCCGGGCACCAGCACAACTCTGCCATCATGCGCTTCGTCGAGGCGGCCGAGGCGAAGCTCTTTCGCGATGCTGGTGCCGATTCCTATTTCGCGATGGCACCCCGAGTGCGCCAAGAAATTGATTTTAGCGCCAAGCTCTTCTTCGGCCAGAAGGTGACTACCGCAGTCCGGGTGGAGCGTATCGGAACGAGCTCGATGACCTTCGGGTTCAAGGTCTGGGGCCACCCGCACCAAGGGCGCGGGCTAGTACTTGCGGCCGAGGGGAAATTCGTGACGGTCTGCGTTCCTCAAGGTGGGGAAGTGTCGGCACCTTGGCCAAAGGAAATCCTTGCTGCGCTGGGTGTTGGAACCTAAATGCCGTCGACCCGCCTCTGCGGGCCGTGGCTTACGGCTGTGGCGCCTACATGAAGGGGCCGCTATTGTCCGTGCGCTGATGCCTCCATGCGGCTTGACCCAATTCGTGAAATTGTTTGCCTTCCGCGCGCCGGCTGGTAGATTGAATCGAAATGTTAAGTTCGTGACGATCGTCACTTTAACTCTAGGTTAATTACTCGGTGACCGGCGCATGCAGGAGAGATTATATGACCAACATTAACGAAGGCACCTTGAGCTCCACCTTGACGGCGCTGGCTACGGGAGCAGTCCAAGTCCACGATCTGACCGCGCCGCTATCGGCAGAGACCCCTACCTTGGTGCTGCCAGAACCTTTCGCTAACTTGAACGACTTCAGCCTCGAAGAGGTATCAGCCTATAACGCGCCAGGACCGTTCTGGAAACACCACAACATCCAAACCGGTGAGCATATCGGAACGCACATTGACGCGCCCATCCATTGGATCAGTGGCAAAGACGGCAAGGACGTCTCCCAGCTGGACCCGCAGCGCCTGATCGGACCAGCAGTAGTGCTGGACTTCAGTGCAGAGTCAGCCGCCAACCCGGATTTCCTCATCGACGTGGAGCACCTCCAGGCCTGGCAGGAAGAACACGGGGACTTTCCGCAGAACTCATGGTTGCTCTTCCGGACCGGTTGGGACCAGTTCGACCATGACAAGCAGGCATTCCTGAACCTGGATGACTCCGGTTCGCACACCCCGGGCTTCAGCGCCGAATGCGCCAAGTACATTGCCGACGAACTGGATATCTCAGGAATCGGCGTGGAGACAGTGGGAATCGATGCGGGCAATGCTGGGGTGCTGGAACCTCCGTTTCCCATGCATTATTACCTGCTCGGAGCAGATAAGTACGGGATCACTTCGCTGAAGAACCTGGACAAGTTGTCAGCCTTCGGTGCGATGATCGTGGTCGCACCGTTGCCGATTGTCGGCGGCACCGGTGCTCCCGCACGGGTGCTTGCCCTGGTTGAGAACTGACTTCATGACTCGACTGCCCAGTCGCGCAATGGGTGCTCGTATTATTGATTTTCGCCTGTATGGAGGAACGTGAATGAACGTCGCAGAATTAGTCGGCAAAACCCTGGCCGGGCTCGGAGTGGGACACGCCTTCGGTGTGGTCGGCAGCGGAAACTTTGCGGTGACCAATGCCCTCATGGCCCATGGCGTGGCCTATACCGCCACCCGGCATGAGGGCGGCGCCGCCACGATGGCGGATGCGTATTCGCGGACCAGTGGCAAGGTTTCGGTGCTCTCAGTGCACCAGGGCTGCGGGCTGACCAATGCCGCAACCGGGATCGGCGAAGCGGCGAAGTCCCGTACCCCGTTGATCGTCTTGGCTGCGGAAGCTGCCCCGAGCGCGGTCTACTCGAACTTCGCGATGGACCAGGATTCGTTTGTAACCTCGGTGTACGCGGTCTCCGAACGGGTGCACAGCGCCGAAAGCGCTGTAGCCGATACGGTGCGAGCCTACCGTACGGCGGTCAATGACCGCCGTACGGTGGTGCTCAACCTGCCGTTGAATATCCAGGCCCTGCCTGCCGTGGAGCCTGTCGAAATCCCGGTTGTGGTTCCAGTCGAACCGATCAGGCCCTCGCATGCTTCGGTCGAGGCCATGGCTGTGCTGCTGCAAAGCGCAAAGCGCCCGGTCTTCGTGGCCGGCCGCGGCGGAAAGTCCGCTCGCGATGAGCTCCTGGCTCTCGCGCGGCATAGCGGTGCACTGGTCGCCACCTCGGCCGTAGCCAAGGGGCTATTCAACGAGGACGAATTCAACCTCGGAATCTCCGGAGGATTCTCTTCGCCGCTGGCCGCCGAGCTGATCAGCAATGCGGACCTGATCGTCGGATTCGGTTGCGCACTGAATATGTGGACCATGCGCCATGGCCACCTGATCGGCAACGGCACCAAGGTCATCCAGGTGGATCTGGAGGAACCTGCTTTGGGCGCCAACCGACCCGTGGATCTGGGCGTGGTGGGAGATTCGGCCCAATGCGCCAGCGATGTGCTCTCGCTTCTTCGCTCGCAGAAGATCAATCAACGCGATGGCTACCGCACCGCAGAAGTCCATGAACGGATCACCCAGGGAATCCACTGGCAGCAGGTCAACTACCAGGACCTCTCCACGGATAATTCCATAGATCCCCGAACGTTGACTAAGCGTTTGGATCAGCTGCTGCCGGCCGAGCGGATCCTCAGCGTGGACTCCGGGAACTTCATGGGATACCCGAGCCAGTTCCTCTCCGTCCCGGACGAGCACGGCTTCTGCTTTACGCAGGCGTTTCAGGCCATCGGCCTGGGGCTGTACACGGCAATCGGCGCCGGCTTGGCCCAGCCTGATCGCTTGCCTGTGCTGGGCACCGGCGACGGGGGATTCCACATGGCCATCGCCGAGTTGGACACCGCGGTCCGCCTGAAGATGCCCCTGGTGTGCATTGTCTACAACGACGCCGCGTATGGCGCGGAAGTGCACCACTTCGGCGCGAGCGATCCGGCCGCCGACATGGCGTCGGTGGTCTTCCCCGAGACCGACTTCGCTGCCATTGGCCGCGGTTTCGGCGCCGAAGGAATCACGGTGCGTTCGTTGGAAGACCTCGAAGCGGTTAAGCAGTGGCTTGAATCGGACCCGGCCGGGCCGTTGGTCATTGATGCGAAGATCCCGTCGGACGGCGGAGCCTGGTGGCTGGCTGAGGCGTTTAAAGGGCACTAATCCGTTAGCTGGCCCATCGGAGAAAGAATCGCGTTTGCGGTCCGTGACCTTCAAAGCCAAAGGTAGAAGTCGGTTGGAAAACAGAATAATCGCAGTGCGCGCTTCAATGATGAGTGCTCCGCTTTCGTGGATTCTGGCTTCCCCGTCAGTCTCTTCATACCCAGATTTGGTTATCTCAATATAGTTTCGCAGTGTGGAAACTAGGGATTGCGGAAAACGGCTGATTCCTGCGCAACGTGGATAGTGAACGCTGTGGACGATCGATATTGTCAATACATACCGAACGTGATCTACCCTACAAGCGCACAGGAGATTTGTGATGAGTATTGATGTACGAGTTCCAGAGACCGCCCACCAGAGCATTGATCAGCGGGATCTACGTAACGCCTTTAGCCAGTTCGCTACCGGTGTAACCGTTATTACGACGACCGACCTAGACGGGCGTTCATACGGGCTTACCGCAAATTCCTTTAGCTCCGTGTCCATGGACCCGGCACTGTTGTTGTTCTGTCCGAGCAAAACGATCGCCTCGCTTCCGGTGCTGGAACGTTCGGGCCACTTCACCGTCAATATTCTGCGAGCTAATCAACAGGGCCTGGCACGACAGTTCGCCCGCCCGTCAGAAGACAAATTTGCGGGTGTCGACTACTCCATGGGTATCTTTGGGGATCCAGTGCTTGGAGGGTGCCTAGCTACTTTCCAATGCAGCCTTTACTCGAATCATGACGCGGGTGACCACCGAGTGCTGATCGGGCAAGTGCACGAGTTTTCGTATCATCCTGAGCATGAAGCACTGCTATTCCACCAGGGTCAAATGAGCGGTTCCCAGAGCTAATAAACAGAATTTCTAGTCAGAAGTAAATAATGCACCAAGCTGTAAGGACCGAGCCTCGAATCAAACTCTTGGGTCGGTCCTTTCGGCTACAACATCGACAAGGCCCATATATTAATTAGGTGTATATCAGACGCAATTAGAAGCACCTGTGGGGCGAAACGGTAGCGCCGCGTAAATATCGAAAACACTTGAATCAAAGCACCCAAAGGCTGACAGGCGTGCAAACGACCATTGCTCAACAAATCGCCCACCCACTGTTTTCCTGGAAAGTATATGTTTCCGTTCAGGTCCCGGCTATCCCTCGCTCTAGTGAGTACCTACAAACCAGAGTACAAGCAACCTCGCTGTCAGCGAATCGAGAAATTCATGTCGCCGAGGAATAACAATCCGAACCTTCGCGCTATTTGAGATGGAACCAATCGCAGGAATCATTAAGCAGCACCTATAGCATTGGGCAGTGAACCAATCGGTCTTGAATGGAATTACGGAACGGGCAAGCATCCTTGTAGGCAGTAGGAGGAGAGCGCTCCGTTCACCGCAGATACGGCCAGCATCGATGGGTGCAATAGCAAGGGGTGCTATCGGATTCACACCCGGTCCCCGCACTCTTGCTACCGTTTCGTTACACATGCGCTGCCAAAGGATCTGCTAATCAATTGGAGTCTTTAGAGCTTGGATGACTTCATCTAGCGGTAATTCGTGGCCATAATTGTCTTGGTCTCATCGTAGAATGAGAATTGTGCATGTAGCTGACGAATTCATTGCTGGACGAGGTAGCCAAACTACTCATCACCGATTCGTGGTGACCATTTTCGGCCTATATGCGCGTGAGCCGGGGCTATCGGTACCGATTGGTGGACTGATCGACCTGCTCCAAGAGTTGGACGTAGACTCCAGCAGTGCGCGCTCATCGGTCTCACGCCTGAAGAAAAAGGGCGTCTTGGAACAAACCGGCAAAGGACGTTACGCCCTTTCCACCGAAGCCTACAATCATCTCTCGCGGCGCAATGATCGAATCTATACTCCTCGTCACGCCGAGAACGAAGGCGATTGGCTGATGGTGGTCTACACCGTTCCCGAGGATTCGCGTCAAGCCCGGCATCTCTTGCGCACCGGATTGCAAAAAATGGGCTTCGGTTCGGTAAACCCTGGCGTATGGATTGCACCGGCTCACCTGTCGGAGGAAGCTACTGACTACTTCGAGACCCATGACCTTACGCAGTACATCCAGACCTTCACCTCCACCTATAACGGGCCGGGGGAATCCAAAGCTGAACTTGGTTCATGGTGGGACCTCGAAGAAATCGAGCTACGCTACGTTCACTTCGAACGAACCTACATCGGGTTGCTGGGGAATTGGCGCGACCGGGTGTCCTCTTTATCTCAACCGGAGCTGGATGCCGAGGCCTTCAAGGCATTTATTCCGATGTTCACTCAGTGGCGCACGTTACCGTTCTTGGATCCGGGACTTCCCAAATCGGTGCTGCCACGAACATGGGCCGGCTATTCTGCGCAGAAACTTTTTAATGACCTTAATACGCTTCTGAGCGAGGGTGCGAGGGCTCATGCCCTTCGCGCCCTCGCTCAGAAGGAGTAATAATCGGTTGTTCTCGGACGGGCTACAGTTTGGTAGAAATCATTTCGATATCTACCAGCCCATCACCGTGAAGCTCGTAGTTTAGCGGCGCGGTGATCGAAGCGTGACGCACGCCGGTGTTGACGTCCCGCCACAGTCGGCCCAGCAGGCTACTTTCAGAGAATGCCGCGGTTCCGTGCAACCAGCACAGGTCATTCATTGCCTCGGCCAACACAGTGCCCGAATGCCCGATGCTGCCACGATGGCGGGCACGAACAGACTTCTCCATAGGTTCAGTACCCTCGGCGAAACTATCAATCGCGTCTGCTGCCTTGCTCAATAGCAAGTACGAGGACTCGATCTGCTGCGAGGCCTTGCCCAGCCCGCTGACGAAGGCCCCCGAGGAGTGCTGCGGGAAGTAGTTCGTGTTGGTGACACCGCGCTTATGCGACATTTCGATCACGAAATCCATAGCGCGCTCAGAGGCCCCCAACGCGGGGGTTGCAATCGTATTCGACATCGTCAGGTGCGGGGTAATCTTGCGTCCGAAAGTTTCTTCATCCGAGGCCTCGAATCCTGGACCCATCATCCGTTCGGTCGGGATGACCTGCAGGTCTTGAACGAATTGGTCGGTGATGACCATGGTGTTCGAGGCGGTGCCACGCATGCCAATGGTGTACCAGGTGTCATCGATTGTGTATTGCTCCCGCGGCAGAATAGCGAACCCGATGCCTTCCTTTCCATTTTCCTCGGTCTTCAAAATACCGATGGACCACTGGGAATTCATGATATTTGACGAAAAAGGCCACTTGCCGCTGATCTGCCAGCCGCCCTCGACCTTAGTCGCTTTACCCTGTGGCGAGGAGAACATCGAGGCCATGAGCACTGGCTCCTTATCGGCGAAGATGGTGTCCAGTACGTCGTAGTCAAAGCGATTTGCAAGCATGACGGAACCATTTGAAATAACGGTGATCCAAGCCGAAGCGGGGCAGTAATACCCGATCGCACGGGAGACCTCCATGAGCATGCGGGCACCGCCTTCGTAACCGCCGTAGCGTTGCAAACGGGAGATATTGAATGCTCCAATTCCCTTGAGAGCCTCGACCGATTCCTTGGGAACCAACCGATCTGTATCCGCGGCTATGGCGTTGCGTGCGAGAATTTCGCCGATCGAATGAACGCGAGCCACCAGTTCGTCGGTGACCTCCCGGGCTGGAGCCTTGGATGAGATGATAGTGGTCGTTGCGACGCTCATGAGTTCAGTCCTTCTCCGCGCTTGATTTTCTCTGCCAACGAGGGGTCCAGTAAGGTGATGTTGTGCTTGACGCAGGCCCGGTCCAACCGTTGCTCGGTTTCGTCGTCCATCTTCCAGCCGCGCTGCGGACCAGGATACTCGGCAGGGACCGATACGTCGCGGAAGAATTCATCAAGCCCGCCCGGTGCCGAGAAAACTAGCCACTTGGCTTCGACGTTTTTGGAAGCTTGGAAGATGTGGGGGACATCTTTGGGCATTAAGATGCAGTCGTGCGCCCCCAGTACCACGTGTTGATCGCCTGCCCAGAAGGAGACGTGCCCTTCGAGAATGTAAAAGATCTCATCTTCGGCATCATGCTCATGCAACGGTGGTTCGGAGGAGGCCTTGGCATGGGTCAGGGCCATTTGAAAGCGCCCTTGGGTCATCTCGGTGGTGATGATCGGCTGGATCAGGTCACCTAGGAACCAGAGGTTCTCACGGTCCTCTGCCCGAATAGTACTGACCCGATCGGTAGCGGTTTGCCTTGTAAGAGTTGACTCGGTCATCTTTTCCTCGCATTCATTCTGTATTCTGTGTTCTATGTCTCAAAATTACTATTACCGTCAAAGATTCGCAATATCCAAATTGCGAAGTAGTGACCGAAAGACGAAGTGCTGTTCGAACAGCGGCGCGGATTCCATTGAGTGATTCAGCTGAGTAGACCCGATCCTGCCGATCGGCTGGATCAGGTTTGCCGATACTCCGCCGAATGCCCGGTGAGGTGGCGTTTGCGGGTCTCGCGTGGTGTTTCGCCATACCGCTGACGGTAGCTCGCCGAGAATCGACTTAGGTGACCGAAGCCGCAGTCAGTGGCAATTTGAGCGATGCTCAGGTGTGGCGCCGCCTGATCCACGAGCATGCCGTGCGCTGCTCGTAGGCGTTCCATTACAAGTAGTTTTAAGGGTGAGCGCTGGAAGGCTGCAGCGGTGGCTAGCTGCAAGGTTCGGGTTGAGATGCCCAGTCGTTCGGCATAGTCGGAGATCTGTGCGTCTTCGCGCGCGTGTTCGCGAAGCAATTGGATAAAATGGTGGGCTATGGCGTTCTGGGAGAGTAGATCGTCTGGGATGTCATGATTGGAAGCCTCCCGATTTCTCGCCAGTGAATGGTCGACGGCAACCAGAAATCTCATGATCATCATTTCCAGCGCCGCGGCGGTAACGACTTCATAGCAGTCCGCTGGATCGGCTTCCAGCTCGTCATGGAACGCCCGCAAGGTTTGCATGAATTTTTGGCCGTTTGTGGTCGTCAAGTCCAATGAATGTGCCACGGTGAGTCCGGCTGCGGATGGGATCGAATACATACGTGCCGCCACGTCCTCCACAGTAGCCCGCGGTAGGCAGATCAGCAGATGGGGTGATTCTCGGTTCCACCGGATCACCGCAGGTTCGTCGGTGGGTGGAAGGGTAGCCCGATTGGGCGTGGCAATGATTTCTTCGGTCCCCACTCTCATTCGAGACTCTCCGGAGATCGGTAGTTGGATGAGAAAGATGTCACCGAGCTGCTCGGGGGAGATGCGCACGGGAACTGCGTATTCCAGCGTCAGCAATCCGCAATCGTGAAACCAGCGTGCCCGGGCATCGAGACGTAAGGCCGTGCGCTGTTCAAGTGGCTGCAATTCATGGGAAACGAAAAGCCGGGAGAAGTATTCCTCGGCTTCCCTAGGTCGCGAAAAATGTAGCTGTTCGCCCGTGGGGATCCAAGCGAAATGCTCAGGGAAGTGCGAAATCGACATGTTTTGTCCTGATTGGTCACTGCCGCGAGACGCGGTGCGCTGTTGGCGACTAGAGTGAGGAGCTAACCCCGCACGTAATCCGTCATCTGTTTAATAAGTGGTTTACTGATTGCCGCGAAGTCCTCCGGGTTGACTCCGGTCAGCATTGGCGCATCTTTCCACGCGTGAAAGTTGCCGAATTGGTATGGCAGGTCGAGGCAGTGACACGAGCCAAGCGTCGTGTTGGAGCTTGGAACATTGAACTCGTGAAGCTGTACGTTCTTGCCCGCGGACGAATAAGCACTGGCTAGCAAGGTTGGCAGTTCTTGGAACTGCGCCCACGAGGTGATGGCGCGCAACCGCAGGTACGGGTTGGACTTGGTGTCGACCATTCGCCGATGCAGATGCTCTGGCACCGTGGAGGGGTCCGGGATAAAGGCACGGTAGGAGTTTTCGACTTGTTCAGCGGTGGCCTTGATGGCCGCGGCAGAACCGCAAAGGAAAATTCCTGTCTCATCTAGGGTATAACGCAGGAAAACATCATCGACGATCAGATTCTTGGTGGAGGACAGTGGGTCCAAGAAATCTGTGGGTAGATCGATCGACGCGGTGGGCAATAAGGGGGCCGGGGTATAACCAACCGGAGCCGAGGCTAGTTCGGGCTGTAGCACGGCGCGCGAACACGAGATGGAATCCGCCAACAGCTTGTCTGTGGGAATCTCACCTAGTTCGGCTCCGTTATTCGCCAGAGATATCTGCTGGCGGGTCGCCTCTAATTGCTGGCGGCTCCACGGAGTGCGAGTGCCCATGGACAGGAGGGCAATCCTGCGGAACTTTCCGCGTAATCGTTCCAGCTGCGACAAAGCATGAACATACCAGCCTCCGGCGGACTGACCTACCAGGGTGACGTTTTCTGGGTTGCCACCAAAGTGCTGAATGTTCCGTTGAACCCATTCCAAAGCAGTTTCCAAATCCTGAAGTGGGCGGTGCTCTGCGGAATCGGAAAGGTGCGCTGTAGCGTGAATCCGGTAGTTTACGCTGACAACGCAGACCCCTTCACAAGCGATCTCGTCACCTTCGTACCAGCTGAAGGTCCCGGCGCCCGACACCCAGGCACCACCATGAACGAACACGAGAACCGGTAGGTCGGTGAGACCTTCTGGTGCAAAGGTGTTTAGGAAGAACGCGTCTTGGTCGTGAATTTGTTTTCCTGCTGGCGAACCCATGAACGTATCTAAACGGGAAGTGAGCTGAGGGAAGACCGGTACATCCTCAGTCGAATCGAACTGTGCGGACGCGGCCAATCCCTCGGAGAGTGGAACTAGGCTTGGCGGATCGAATCTTTGACCGTCCTGTAGCCGAGCATAACGCACGCCAATGTGCCGCTGTATCGCTCGGTTGGGTCGGAAGAATGAGTTGGGATTGGTCGAAGGCGCGGTGCGCACGGGGGTGGTCATGAATCATTCCCATCATGCCAACTGTATCTTGAGTCACAGAGTCTCATGTGACAACAATAGAGCGATAGTCAAAAAACTGCAATAAAGGTATTCTGGCTCGGTCGCGAAATGCTTCCAAAATAAGGAACTAGGCCCAGCATTGGATAACGCCGGGCCTAGTGATCGTGATTTTTGCTCACGCTTCGATGTGCGTCCCGCTGTTACTTTGCCAGGTCTTTGTTACGGGTTTCTGGGGAAAGCGCCGCGGCGATCAGGACCAGTGCGCAAAGCGCAATCAGGTAGAAGTCGAAGATTCGTGGAGAACCTTCGGCGTACAGCCATGCCTGAAGATATGGCGCGGTACCGCCGGCGAGGGCGCCGGCAACGGAATATGGCAAACCCATACCTACGGCCCGTACCCGAGTAGGGAACTGCTCCGGGAAGTACGCTGGCATGATGGCGGTGGGTGCCGAAATTAAAATCATACCCACGCCCATGTAGACGGCCAGTCGCCAAATCTCGGGGCCACCGTTTAAGACGATGGTCAGCGGGATGATCAGTATCATGGCGCCAATAGCAAAGAAATACCAGTTGAACTTACGTCCGATGCGGTCTGACAGCCAACCCCAGAACACCAAACAGGCGATAAAGAAGACGTTGGCGCCGGTGCTCACCCAAAGTACCTGAGTTGGGTCCATCCCCAGTGGGCCCATGGCAAATGCTGGAGCCATAATCGACCAGACGTAAAACATGACTGTACCGCCGGCGGCAAGACCTACGATGCGCATGCATGCACGGCGGTGCTCCCAGATGTCGGCGAACATGCGACCGCGAGGTTCTTGGGATAAGCCAGCCTCGGCCAGCCGGACCTTTTCCTTGAACATCGGAGTTTCGTCCAACTTCCGGCGCAGGTAAAGTGCGTAGATACCTAAAAGTCCGCCCAGAATGAACGGAATGCGCCAGGCCCATTCGCGGACGGCGTCCGTACCGAGTGTGGTGGACAAGACCGCCCCGAGCAAGGTGGCGGCGATAACACCGAGAGTGACGAAGGCAAAGACACTGGAAGACCAAAGCCCGCGGGATTTGCGTGGTGCCATTTCGGTGACGTAGGTGAAGGAAGATACAACTTCGCCACCGTGTCCCAGACCTTGCAACATGCGCCCCGCGAGCAGAAAGGCGGCTGCCGCGGCTCCAATGCTTCCGTAGGTTGGCGAGACGCCGATTAGGAGGCTACCGCCGGCAGTGATCAACATGGAAATCGACATAGCCTGGCGGCGTCCGTAACGGTCAGCGAACCAGCCGAAGAATAGACCGCCAAGCGGGCGCATCAGGAATCCTGCGCCGAAAATGGCGAGGGTACCGAGCAGTGCAGTGACCGGATCTCCAGCATGGAAGAACTGGCCAGCAAAGTAGGCTGCAAAAATTGAATAGGCGGTCCAGTCGTACCACTCTAGGGCGTTACCCACGCCGACACCCAGAATGATTTTGCGTTTTTCCCGTGCGGTTTGCGGAACTTCGGGCCGAGTGGCTGTGGAAGCCTTTTGTAATCCCGTCATGATGAGTCTTTCGAGAGAAGGTGTGCGAGTGAGGAGATAGCTCGCGGAGGATGATCGACAACCGGGTTGTGTAATGCTGACACTTCCGGGTCGTTTCTGCTTGGTGGGAGAAAGTCTGCCAGAAGCAAGGCGGCTTGTATAGCCGTTTTATTGCGACCGTTGCTATATATGCAATACTTTAATTAGAAGTTCTAGGTGCCGAATCCTTGCGTACCCTGTGAAATGACGCGACCTTGAATGTTGTGAATGAAGAATCTAAGAATCATAAATGCACCTGCAGTATCGATTTGACTAGTTGTTTATCGAAAATGGTCGATGATTCCGCTTGGAAGATCGTCATTGATCTCCAGGTTCTTAGTACACGGTCGAAATCTAGTCACGTCCGAAAATTTGGCGCAAATTAGAAACGGTACTTAGATTTCTGTGCCAACTTTTAATTATTCTGAACGATCGGCCCGCGAGAATGCTCGCTTATTTGGTCCAGAGACCAGCAAAGGAACCTATATGAATTCTCAGCTTGAACTCACGTCTGCTCAGGCGGTTCGAACCTTTTGGGAAGCTCAGCAGAGAGGTGATAGGAAAACTGCCCGATCCGTGATGGCCGAATCGCTGGCGTGGCGTGTCGCAGGAGTCCATTCGGCGGTGGCTCGGACCTACGAGGGCGCAGATTCCTTCTTTGACGATCTCATCGGAACCTTGGGCCAGACCTTTGTCCCGGGGACGGTCCGACTGAATATCAAGGGAATCTACTGCGACGAAGCGCAGTCAATGGTTACGTCACACGTCCACGAAACCGCTCAGGCGCGCAACGGGATGAACTTTGACATAGAAATCATCACGATCATGAAGGTGGAAGCCGGGATCATTACTAGCTGCGACGAGTTCATGGATTTGCATGAAGTTCTGCGAGTCTTAGGCCGGTAAAAATTATGGCCATTTCCTAGAAAATTTCCGGTCGCTCTTACTCGGGGTCCAATTCATAAAAGGGCTTCTTGCCCCGCCCGCAGCATTTGACAATGGGAAGCGGATTTTAGTCATGAGTGAAAGGATTTGTGGACCACGAGGAGGCAATCATAGAGTGGTTATGAAGCAGCCAAATAAGGTCAATTCACAACCTCTCAGCGTCTTCTGGGGTTTGTCGACTTTCTCGCAGTCATTCCAACATCAGCTCGCGGCCGTCGTAAAGACCTGCCCGCCGGCAACGACGCGATCACGCTTGGCAGTCCCCGTGTGTCTTATCCTTCTGGCTTGCCCATGCCTTTGATGCTGGGCTGTTGGAGTCCGGGAAACAATGCGCACACACCGGTACAAGCAATCGCTTGCTCTCCGAGGACGACTGTCGAGTCGACACGGTTTGTCGAGAAGTCTAGTCCTCATAAAGGGAAGGGCTGACCGGGGCCAAAAGGAGAGACTGCGAATCGCGCGGATGTGATGACTGGAGCTATGTCAACGCCAAAAGCTACCCAGGCCAGGTCAGGCACTGCGTAACTGGTGAGACGCTCTGCAATTTTTATCGATCATGGAAATGGCTTATCCATGTTCAACGGTGGGTGAAAGGATAGGCAAGCAAGAGGCACTCATCACGTTGAGAGTGCGCCTCTTGCTTGCCTTAAACTACGGAAGGGTTACCGGCTGGTTGCCAGCGCCTGGGCATCCTTCGCCGGGGTCCAACGCACGTGCGTCGGGTCAACTTCTTGGGTCTGAGACAACAGCGAGAGCCGCGGGCGTACCGCATCGGTGCGGGCTGCTGGTGGCTTGCGTCGTCCAGCTTTCAGCGGCAATGGCCAAGTCGCGCCGGCGCCCACATAATCCTGCTCGGCTGCTGCCTGCAAGGTCCACTGCGGGTTGTACAAGTGGGTACGACCCAGTGCTACCAGATCCGCACGGCCCGCCAGCAGGATCGAGTTCACGTCATCGTATGAGGAGACTGCTCCGACGGCGATGACAGAGACACCCGTCTGAGCGGCAACCTGATTGCGGATCTTGTCCGCAAAAGGAGTCTGGTAGCTTCGCCCGAAGGCTGGCTTTTCATTTTTGACGATCTGCCCGGAGGAGACATCAATGAATTGCGCACCATGGTTGATGAAGGCTGCGGCGATGCCAACCGCGTCCTCTTCGGTGTTTCCGCCTTCGGACCAATCGGTGGCCGAGATGCGCACACCGATAGTCTTCTCCTCTGGCCAGACCTGGCGCACCGCGTCCAAGACTTCCAATGGGTAGCGCAGTCGGTTTTCCAGCGAGCCACCATATTCATCGGTGCGCTTATTGGACAACGGGGAAAGGAAGGAGGAGAGCAGGTAGCCGTGGGCCATGTGTACTTCCAGCACGTCGAAGCCTGCGGCGTCGGCGCGGCGGGCCGCGGCGACGAACTGCTCACGCACCTCGTCCATCTGCGAGCGGTTCATCGCCACTGGCACATGGCAGCCTTCCCCGTAGGGCAGTGCGCTCGGAGCCAGTACCTCCCAGTTGCCTTCCTCCAGTGGCTGGTCGATGCCATCCCACATCAGTTTCGTCGAACCCTTGCGGCCCGAGTGCCCGATCTGTGCGCCGATCTTGGCATTTGAATTTCCGTGCACATAATCGGTCACCCGCTTCCACGCGCTGGCCTGTTCATCGGTGTAGAGCCCGGTGCATCCAGGGGTAATGCGCCCGATATTCGAGACACATACCATTTCGGTCATTACGAGCCCGGCACCGCCCATGGCCTTGGAACCCAGATGGACCAGATGGAATTCACCGGGTACCCCGTCGGTGGCCGAGTACATGTCCATGGAGGAGACCACCACGCGGTTCACCAGATCGGTGTTGCCCAGCTTATGTGGCTGGAACATTGCAGGAGCGACGGAGGGCGAATTATTCAACCTGGCAAAGTTCTCATCAACGGTTTGCGCAAACCCGGGATCTCGCAGCTTCAGGTTGTCGTAGGTGATCCGCCGGGAACGGGTGAGCAGGTTGAAGCAGAACTGCACAGGGTCCTGATCCTTGTACTGGCCAATATTTTCGAACCACTCCAGTGAGGCCTGGGCAGCACGCTGGGTGGATTGAACCACCGGACGTCGTTCGGTTTCGTAGGCAGCCAACGCGTTATCCACGTCAGCGTGCTCATGCAAACAGGCTGCCAGTGCCAGGGCGTCTTCCATGGCGAGCTTGGTACCCGAGCCGATGGAGAAGTGGGCGGTGTGCGCGGAGTCTCCCAGAAGTACGATGTTTCCATGACGCCAGTTTTCGTTGCGCACCGTGGTGAAGTTGATCCACTTCGAGTTGTTGGTGAGCACCTGGTAGCCGGCCAGCTCCTCGGCGAAGATCTCGGACACCTTGGCCACGGACTTTGCGTCGCTGACACCCGGGGCGAAGACTTCATTTTCGGTCTCATCAAAACCGGCTGCTCGCCACACGTCCTCGTGCATCTCCACGATGAAGGTTGACCCCTCATCGGAGTACGGGTAGCCATGAATTTGCATGGTTCCGGCGTCGGTTTCCTTGACGAAGAACTTGAAGGCCTCGAACACCTGATCAGTGCCCAACCACATGTACTTCGAAGTACGCGGATCAAGCGAAGGCTTGAAGGACTCGGCGTATTTGGTGCGCACGGCGGAGTTCAGCCCGTCGGCGGCCAGCACTAGATCATATTCAGCCGAGAGCTGTTCCACATCTGGGGCCATGGTGGAGAAACGTACATCCACACCCAGCTCGATGCAGCGGCGCTGCAGCAGCTCAAGGAGTTCCTTACGGCTCATGGCCGCGAAGCCTTGGCCGCCTACGGTATGCATCTGTCCGCGGAAGTGGATGTCGATATCGCTCCAGCGGGCGAAGCGCCGTGACATGTATTCGGCGACCACCGGATCGGCATTGCCGATGCCTCCCAGGGTTTCGTCGGAGAACACCACGCCGAAACCGAAGGTATCCGAGGCGGCATTACGCTCCCAGACGGTGACCTCGTGGTTGGTATCCAGTTGCTTCATCAAAGCGCCAAAGTACAGGCCGCCTGGGCCGCCGCCGATAATTGCAATTTTCATGGTGTGTCCTTTCATCAACCCCACAGGGGTGCTGGGCCGGTAAGGGCCCGGATAAGTTTGTCAGTGCTTAGGCGACCGGTGAGCTATTGAAGGCTTCACGGAGTTTGAAATGCTGGAGCTTGCCGCTGGGATTGCGCGGCAGTTGAGTCACGAAGCGGATCTCCCGTGGGTACTTGTACGGCGCGATCGTGGCCTTGACGAAGTCTTGCAATTGCTTGACCTTCGCGTCGCTGGCCTCGGCGCCTTCGACGAGAACCACAAAAGCACAGACGATGGATCCGCGATTCGGATCAGGACGAGCCACTACGGCGTTTTCCAGCACGTCCGGGTGCTGGTCCAAAGCCTGTTCGACCTCTGGCCCGCCGATGTTGTAACCGGAGGAGATGATCATATTGTCGCTTCGAGCTTGGTAGAAGAAATAGCCCTCTTCGTCCCTATAGAAGATGTCGCCGGTGATATTCCAACCATTGCAGATGTAGTTGTGCTGCCTCTCGTCATCGAGATAGCGGCATCCGGTCGGCCCAATAACTGCGAGCCGGCCCGGTTCATTTGTTCCGACCTCATTGCCATCTTCATCCAGCACGGTGGCACGGTAGCCGGGGATCGCTTTGCCCGTGGCTCCGGGCTTGATATCCCGGCCTGCAGCGGATACGAACACATGCAGCAGCTCGGTGGCTCCGATGCCATTGACCAGTTCCAATCCGGTGGCGTCCTTGACCTGGTGCCAAGTTTCAGCAGGCAGGTGTTCGCCGGCCGATACCGCCACGCGCAGCGATTTGAGCAGGTCTTCCTTGCCATTCTTGAGTATTGCGCGATAGGCGGTCGGAGCGGTAAACAAAATCGTGGCTCCGACCTGATGCGAATACTCGGCCAATTCCACAGGGGTAGCGCGTTCGGTCAGAAGCGAGCTAGCTCCAAAGCGGAACGGAAAAACTACGAGGCCGCCTAAACCGAAGGTGAATGCCAAAGGGGGAGAACCCGCGAAGACATCATCTTGGGTAGGTTTAAGAAGGTAACGGGCAAAAGTGTCCGCATTGGCCAGAATGTCACGGTGGAAATGCATGGTGATCTTAGGGACGCCAGTGGTTCCCGAGGTCGGTCCAAGCAAAGCCACGTCGTCGGCCGCCGTATCCACCGCAGTGAATTCGCCGGACTTGGCAGCACATAGCTGCGCCAGATCGTCCTCGCCCTGGCCACCATAGGTCAGCACTGGATACGTGCCGCCGCTGGCCTGTACGGCGTCTTCGGCGAATCGGTGATCGGTCAGCAGCACCAAAGGACGCGTCAGCCCAGCCAACTTGGATATCTCAGCGGCGCGCAGGGCCGCCATCGTGGTGACCACGACGCCGCCGGCTTTGAGCACGCCAAGCCATGAGGCGACCAGCCAGGAATTATTCGGACCACGAAGCATCACCCGGTTTCCTGGGCGCAGCGCATAGTCTTCGACCAGCACCTGGGCCACTTGGTTCGCTTGGCGTTGCAACTGACCGTAGGAGAGCTTGGTGCCGTCTGGGGCCAGGAGCGCGGTGCGGTCCGCACCAAATTCTGCAACAGCCTGGTCGATGAGGACCTCTGCGGCATTCAGCCTTTCCGGGTACTGCAATTCGGGCAAGGTGAATTCCATTGTCGGCCACAGATTCTGCGGCGGAAGGTGATCTCGCGTGAAGGTATCCTCATGCGCGGAAGGTGAAAGTTCCATCAGGTAACTCCGTAGGGTGAATCGGTCGGATGTCCTAGGCTGTGGTGGTCCGCGCGGCGCGGATCATGCCCTCTTGGGCAACGGTGGCCAAGAGCTTTCCATCGCGGGTGTAGAAACGCCCGATAGCCAGGCCACGGCTGTTTTGGCTGGATACGGCCTCTTGGGCGTACAGTACCCAATCGTCCATGCGCCCTTCACGGTGGAACCACATGGAATGATCTAGACTGGCAGTCACCAATCCCGGGTCACCCCAGCTCAGCCCGAGGCTGCGCATAATCGGTTCCAAGATGGTGTAGTCGCAGACATAGGCCAAAGCGGCCTTCTGCACGAGACTGTCATCCGGAAGAGGCGAAAAAGCGCGGATCCATACGGCCTGGTGAGCGCTCTGTGCGCGCTCGCCGGGAAGATAGATTGCTTCGGGCACGTGGCGCATGTCGAAGCTGCGCCCGCCAGCCCAATAGGTGGCGGCCTGGCTGTCAACGCCCTGCAAGGCTTGGGCTGCACTGGACAATGTTTCCGGGTCGAGGTCTAAGGAATCGCTCGGTGCATCCATTGAGTATTCTGCACCTTCTTCCGGGACGTGGAAGGATCCCAAGGCGGAGAAGACGGGTTTGCCATTCTGGAAGGCGCGGACCTGGCGGGTGGAATACCCACGTCCATCACGCAGGTGTTCGACTTCGTAGCGTACCGGCTGGTGCATATCCACCGGGCGCAGGAAGTATGAGTGCATCGAATGCAGCGAGCGGTCCGTGTCCACCGATTTCATCAGCGAAAGCGCACCTTGAGCAACCATGTCGCCGCCGTAGGCCTTGGGCCAAGGTACATATTGCGGGACCGCGGTGAAAACCTGGTCGAAGACCTCGGCTTCGCACTCAGTTAATTCGATGGCGTCAAGGAATACCTGTGCGGAAAGTTCGGTGGTGTTCATGCTCGGCGGTATCCTTCCAGCGAGGCGTCCGAAACATCGGGGAGGTTCACTACGATGTTTTCTGGGGTGCGGGCGGTGAGCCACACGAGTTCTTCGGTGACCGACATATTTGCTTCAACGTGTGGCATGAAGGGCGGAACGAAGACCCAGTCGCCAGCTTTCATATCTGAATACTGTTCGTAGTTTTCGCCGAAGTAGATGCGGCCATGCCCGCGCAACACGTAGCCGCCGGTTTCTGCTTCGCCATGATGATGCGGCAGGGAACGGTAGCCCGGAACGTTGGACACCTGGCCGAACCAGATTTTGGTCGCTGGGGTGTGCTGGACGCTGACGCCCGAAACACGGATGCAGTCACCTGACTGTGCGGTGTTGGTGTCTTCGGAGCCGGCACGAGTGACCACGGGAATAACTTGGCCATTTTCCGAAGCGTAGATCGAGTTATCGCCTTCGGTGCGGTATGTCATGGGTGTTTCAGTCATGTTCTTCTCCTTTAAAGTTTGTGATGTTTGTTTGCAGGTATTCAGTGGCTCGCAACTGGGGTGTTCACTCGCAGCCGGACGCGGTTTTTGAGGGTTCCGATACCCGGGATTTCTGTCTGGAGCTCGTCCCCGTCTGCGAGGAAACGCGCGGGTTCCATACCCATGCCAACTCCGCCTGGAGTTCCGGTCAATATGACATCTCCCGGGCGCAAGGTAGTGAACTCGGAGATGTAGCTAATGAGTCGGGCCGCTGAGAAGACAAAGGTCGAAGTGTTGCCGCGCTGGACTTCTTCTCCGTTGACCCTGCAGATGACTTCCAAGCCCGACTCCGGATCGAGCTCATCGGTGGTGACTAGCACTGGGCCGAGCGGCGTCGTGCCGTCGAAGGCCTTGCCTTGCAACCACTGCAGGGTGCGGCGCTGCCAGTCTCGCATCGAAACGTCGTTGGCCACGGTGTAGCCGGCAATGGCGGCAGCAGCCTCTTCTTCGGTGGCATTGGTGATTTCGGTTCCGATCACCACGGCAAGTTCGGCTTCCCAATCCACGTTATTTGAAACGGTACTGATGATCTCCGAACCGGGATCGGCGAGGGTGTCGGCGAACTTGGCGAACAACGTCGGATATTGGGGCAATTCCCGTCCCATTTCCAAAATGTGGTCCGCGTAGTTCAGTCCGCAGCAAATCACCTTAGTCGGTGCTGGAACCGGGTTCAGTAGTCGTGCCTCGCCTGTTGGAATCAGACTGTCCGAGCGGTGCTCTGCAAGGACCTTAGAAGCGATGGATAGCCAATCTGAGTCTTTTAGGAACTCGCTGAGATTACGGGCTGGAAGCGGGAGATAGCCCTGGGCGACCTGGAGCGCCGCATGTGTTTGCCTGCCAACTTCGACCGTTGCGAGTTTCATGTGTGAGTCCTTGTTATTCGGTACAGAATCCATGTGTCGACTTTTTTACCGCCGTCACGTAAACTCAATGTAGCACGCATCACAAAGATGACGCTAGAGCCAAATGGGGCAAAATTGATTAGCCCAGTACAGGAGTTGGAAATGACTGAGACCAAGCTTCATCGCAATGAAACGATTAACCCGGCTTCCATGGCTAAGCCCTCTGGCTATGCGCATGGAATGAAGGCCGGAAACACTGTTTACCTTGGCGGGCAGACCGCCCTGGACAAGGACATGAATATCGTTCCCGGCGGCATAGTGGAGCAGTTTAAGCAGGTATTTTCCAACGTGCTGACTACTTTGGTTGAAGCAGGCGGACATCCAGAAGATTTGGTAAGCGTCACGATCTACCTGACCGACGTTGACGACTACATGGCCAATGGCCGCGAAATTGGTCGAGCCTGGCGCGAAATGGCTGGCACCGAATACCCCGCCATGGCTGGCGTCGGTGTCACGCGTCTCTGGCAGAAAGAAGCCCTGATCGAGATTCAGGGTGTCGCCGTGATTCAGGATCGCGACTAATCTTCAGCAAAGCCAAAGAGCCACGGACTTACCCAATGGGCGAGTCCGTGGCTCTTTGGCTTTGCGCGGTAATAGCTATTTTGTGAGCTGTGTCAGCTGTCCACGCCGATAATACGTTTAGCATGACGACCAGCCATGGGTGCCAAGAGTGTGTGTAAATTGTGGAAGAGATCTTCTGCCTTTAATGCATTCCATCCCTCTGGAAGCAATTCTGCTGGGAGCCCTGGATCGGAGTAAGGGAGTCGTCGCCATTGGGTGAGCAGGATCAAGTGATCTGCGAATGCCCGGGCATCAAGTTCAGGGTTGTCCCCGGCCTGGACAAGCTGTTGCCAGCTTTCCAATCGGCCTCGGTTCTCGTTCAAAAATTCGGAATATAGCTGATCCAAGGAAACTAAGTCCCACCAAGAACTAAGATTCTTCTGAATTTGGGCACCGCCGATATGCTCGGCAAGGAAAAATTCGAAATACTGATCTAGTCCGTGTCGCGTGAAATAGGCCAGCGCTGCGTCTTTGGCATGTTCCGGAGCAATCCACAGTCCAGGAACTACGGAGCCAAAGCCCATCCGCACCAGTGATGAGCGAATCTTGTGCCGTATATTGCGCTGGGTTTCTGGCACCGTGAAGGTCGCCAACAACCAGCGATCCTGAGCTGTGGCGCGACGGGGATGGAAGATCCGTTCGTCACCTTCGGCGAACGTGGTCAAGACTGAGTCAGCAAGCGAATATCCATTGCGGCCTTGCACTTGAACGCTCTCAATGACTCCGCGTTTTTTCAACCGAGATATCGAGGAACGCGTTCCGGCAGATTCAACCCCAACATCCTCCATCAGGGAAATAATCGTTGCCACAGGCAAGGCGCCCCCGTACTGGCGTGCGTATAAACCAAAGAGGGACACGATCAGCTGATGATGGCGAGGCACAGAGATGTCTCCAACACTGACACGTGCGTTTGCCTGTGCGGTCATGAAACGTTCTCCAATCGATCCTAGTCATTCGATTCTAGTGCGAACCATCAGCGGGATGGCGCAAGCCATAGAAGATTGGTCATTTTGATCGGCCAGGGAAATCAATGGGATATTCGATCAAAATAACATCTAGGAATTCTCGGATTTTGAAATCCGCGCACGATCTTGAACGCGAATGGCGCAGGCGTGGTCTAGGCATCTGTTTCCTTGAACCACGTCTGCGCCAGGGGAACGATTTAGCAAAAGCCGATGGCGGACCGGTCAATCACCTGTCGTTCACCTCTCAATAGCGCGCGGGCGCGGTACTATTTGGCTGCGTCGAGTGCCGTGCGCAGGTGCGCATCGTAGAACTCGCGAAGCTGAACACTCTTGGCCACGACAATCGCGTCCCAATCTTCCATGCTGGTGGAGCTGTCCGCATAGTCAGAAGGCACCTTAAAGATCTGCAGCGGTACACCGAAGAGCTGGCACATGCTGGCATAGGCGTAGCCTTCCATGTCCACCAATGCTGCATTCAGCCCGGAGATGTGGGTGCGCTGCTCGTCATTGCTGACAAATACGTCACCGGTGGCCATGGTCGCCTGAGTATCTGGCAACAGGATCTCACCGGCGGGCACTACATCGGCCGAGGCCAATGGGAAGTCGTGCTGGATCAATCGGGTGACCTGATAGATGGTGTCCAAGCTTGGGCGGTCTTCATCTGCGCTGCCGACTACACCGGCGGTGCCCAAAACGATCACGCGCTCAACATTGCCCTCGGCGAGCGCACCGGCAAGAGCGACCGAGGCATTGACCTTGCCTACTCCGGAGACCACATGCGGTACGTCCGCGAAAGCTGACGCTTCGTCACTGTGCGCGAATACTAGCAGGGTCTTCTGATCCGACATTCGGTTCCTCTCAACAACAACTAAAGTCTTTTTGATTCAGGCCGGAAGCAGATCGCACGGCCAGTATCCTCACTTGAGTTTATCGGTTAAGGAAGATGAAGTTTTTCGATTTTGCTGGCAGGGGAGCGGATAGACTTAAAGTATGAGTGATATTGAACTTGCTGAAGTCGAAAGTTTTGCCTTGGACCACACCAAGGTCAAGGCTCCCTACGTTCGTAAGATTGGCGTTGAGCGTGGACCTAAGGGTGACGCCATCACGAACTACGACATTCGTTTTGTGCAGCCGAACCACGGTGAGATCCCTACCGCTGGCCTGCACACTATTGAGCACACCATGGCTGGTTTGATCCGGACCCGCTTCGAAGGCCTGATTGATTTCTCTCCTTTTGGTTGCCGTACGGGTTTCCACATGATTGTGTGGGGCGAGCCGACTCCAGCCGAGGTTGCTAAGGCCATTAAGTCTTCCCTTGAAGACCTAGCTGAGCGCGTTACTTGGGATGACGTTCCAGGCACCGAAGCAGTGAGCTGCGGTAACTACCGAGACCACAGCCTGCACTCGGCCAAGGAATGGGCAAAACTGATTTTGGAACAAGGCATCAGCCTCGATGCATTTGACCGGACAAACATCGCGTAGCTGACGGCATCGAGTAGTTCACTTCGGCCATGGCCTGATTCGGTGCGCGCTCGCGTGAGTGAAACTAGTGAGTATTCCCTGCTGACTATTGAACTATTCTGCGCTGGGTACTTGAATGGACGGATAGCCGCGATAGCGGAGAATCATTCAACGGAGCGAAGAGGAAAACAATATGGAGTCCACCGATCCCGATTTTCCGAGAGAACCAGGATGGCCATCACCTGGTCAGCCACCACGGCCGAATGTTCCAGATCATCCAACCTCGCCCATAGATCCACCTGATCCGACCACGCCACCAAGCCGGCCCGATCCCGGTGGCCCCAGCACACAGCCACCGTTTGATCCGACTACGCCCACGGACAGCTGACCAGCAACATAAGTTCGGTTCAAGCTCATTCTGAGGGTTTGTCTCTAACGAGGTCCGGCTCGCCCACTTGGCGAGTCGGATCTTGTTCTTGGCTGTCACCAAAGGGGCACCGATGCTGGAACCGAGGAAGTCCGGACTCCACTTGCCGCTCTTTCGCATCGAGGTACCCAAGCCCAGTATCTTAGGAAAACCTCGGAGGTCAAGCGCGGCAAGCAATTGAGAGGTTGCCCCTAGTTCCAAGTATTCAATGGTGGGGCTGTGGGAGAATAGGGACAATGTTCCGCCCAGACTTACGATCCGGGCCCCAATGATTTAAGGATGTTTCTCTGTGGTCATGATTCCGTTGCCATTGCACTCGGTAGAGGCTCAACAGTTCTCTCCGATTGACCCGGCTGACCCCTCGCTGGTTCACCGTGGTGAGGGTGGCGCGGAAGTCCGCCGCAGTATTCTTCCCGGAGGCGTACGGGTTCTGACCGAGGCCATGCCCGGCCAGCGTTCGACTACCGTTGGATTCTGGGTACCAGTGGGCTCCCGTGATGAAGAAGCAGGGCACTACGGCTCAACTCATTTCTTGGAGCACTTGCTGTTCAAAGGAACTAAGAAGCGCACCGCACTTGAAATTGCTCAGTCTTTTGACGCGGTAGGTGGGGAATCGAATGCCGCGACGGCGAAGGAATCCACCTGCTATTACGCGCGAGTGCTAGATTCCGATCTGCCGATGGCTATGGATGTCATTGCCGACATGGTGACCTCCGCGGTAATCGATCCGCTAGAGCTAGAGCAGGAGCGCGGGGTGATCATTGAGGAACTTGCCATGGACGCTGACGACGCCACCGAGGTCGCCCACGAGCGCTTCGTCGCCAAGGTGCTAGGCGATCATCCTCTGGCTCGCCCGATCGGCGGGACACCGGCCGAGATCATGGAGATCTCTCGCGAAGCAGTCATGGAACACTATCGGGCCCACTACCGTCCGAGCGAAGTGATCATCACCGCAGCTGGTTCATTGAACCATGATGAATTGTGCTCCATGGTGCTCGCTTCGTTAACCGAGGCTGGCTGGGATCTTGATCCTATGGCAGTGCCGAAACCACGCCGTTCTTCGGAACCAGCAACGATCGTCTCAGTTCCTGGCATCGAAGTGATCAACCGCCCGGTCGAGCAGGCCAGCATCATCATTGGCTGCCCAGGTATTAGCGGGCAAGATGACCGCCGGCAGGTCCTTGCGGTCCTAAACGCGGTACTGGGTGGCGGCATGAGCTCGCGGCTCTTCCAAGAGATCCGCGAAAAGCGTGGCCTTGCCTACTCCACTTATTCATTCTCAGCTGCATACACCGACGCCGGATATTTCGGCATGTATGCAGGTTGTTCACCGGCTAAAGCCGGAGAGGTCATCGGCTTGCTCGAATCCGAGCTGGATCGTTTAGCCGCCGACGGCATCACCGATTCGGAGCTTACTCAAGCAAAGGGCCAGCTCGCCGGCGGAACGGTGCTGGCATTGGAAGACCCAGGAAGCCGTATGTCACGACTGGGACGGGCTGAGATGGTGACCGGCGAATTCCAAGACATTGATGAGGCGCTGAGCCGCGTAAATGCGGTCACCACGGAAGACGTTCAGGCGCTAGCTCAAGAGCTGGCAGCCAAAGAACGAACCATCACCGTGGTTGGTCCATTTGAATCTGCGGAAGCGCTCGGACGCTAGTAGTTCTCTGAGTATGAGAAAGGGACGCGAGGACGCACCAATTGGTGCCTGGCCTCGCGTCCCTTTCCTCGTGGTGGAGGAAAGCTACCCCTTGTTGTACTTGCCCCGCGTGGCAACGTACGAGGCTGCGGTGCAGGTGTCGGGCGCGTTGTTGATGGCCTTGCAGGCTCGCACTCGGAACTCGTTGACGGTGAGCGAGTAGTACGGAATGACTCGCTTGGAGTCGTCTCGATAGTATTTTGTCGTTCCCTTACCGCAGACGTTGGTGGTTAGTCTGGACCACCCGGTATCCGGAGCATCATTGCGGACTCCCTGGTATTGGTAGTAGACGCACTTGCCATCGAGATTGTCATCGGTGAGCGCCAGATTAAAGCCGATGCTTCGATTATCGTCGCGCCAAACCGTTCCGCTACTTTTCGCCCAAGAATTATCCATGTTGTAGTTTTCGTAGGCCTGTGCGGGAACTGACAGAGTTGTGACTGTCAGCGTAAGCGCCGCTGCCGCGGCAAGTGTTCGTAGAATGCGCCTCATTGCGTACCTCACATGCTCGGTGATGATGGTCAGGGGCAACACTATGCCGAGCGCAACCCTAAATCAAGGGTCTGGAGATACTTTTTGGACGAGGCCACTGGGCTGCAGGGAGCCGTTTGAGTTCATTGCTTTGAAGCTGAAATTGTTGCCGAATTTGCTGTGCGTACAAGCTCAGCGAGTTCTTCGAAATGCGAGTAATTAAAACCGTGAGCAGCGTTCTGGAACACCGTCAGTTTCGCCTGCGGGGCCTTTGCTGTCAGCCGTAGCCCAAATTCCGGCGGCGAAAGTGAATCTTGGGTACCGCAAACCACATCCACCGGGAAGGGGACGGTGCCCAATAGATCGATGGTCGAGTAGTCGAGCATTTCCGTGCAGCTCTTGGCCCACCACGGAATCCCGCAACGCAGATAATCAACGAGCAAGATTGCCTTGACCGCGTTCCACTCATGAGGGAAATCTTGGATTAACCGTCGGGCTTGCCGGAAAAGCGTGGCTTCCCGGTCATTGACCGAGGGCGCGGCAATGATGAGGTGTTCGAGCAATTCGGGGTGCGTGCGGGCAATTTCGATGGAGACCTGAGCCCCCATCGAATGCCCGAGAATCACCGCATTCTTCACGTTGAGCGTGCGCAGCGCCAGGGATACTTCGTGGGCGAAGCGTGCCACGCTGACTGGGCGTCCATCGTCCATGTTTTTGCCATGCCCCGGCAGCTCGGGCACAATCACTCGATGGTCGCGGGCCAGCTCCGTGGCCAGGGGAGTGAAATAGCGGCTTGAAGCTCCCAACCCGTGAATGAGAACCACGTCCGGGCCTTCGCCGGCCACGCGCACCGATAATCGAGTGCGCAAAGACTCCGGGACCTGTCCAAAGTAACCGTGCCGCACACATAACCTTCCGTCCGCGGACGATTCCACGAAAATTCCTAGTATTCAGTTCACTGCGGATCCAGAATAGCCAATCATTGCGAGCAACGGCTGCAATGCAGCCTCAGGGCAGACCCACCGCGTGTTGCTCGATTGCCGGCCACAGATCCTCGGGGAATAGTTTTTCAATGTCTTTTTGGTAGTCGCTACCGTCACCGGGAGCGCTTATTTCATTGCCATCGGCACGGAAGGGGTAGGAATGCCCCTGGTCCAATTCTTGATCTGGCGCGGAGGCAGCGGTCACGCAGGTCGCCCAGCCATAGGTGGTGTCGGCGTCCTGGCGGAAAACTTCGACTTGGCATGACGGCGTTTCGATCCACGAGCTTTCCTGCTCCAGCAGATCAACGAGCCTGGAGCGCTCTTCATCGCTTAATGACGTCGGCACATCGCCGGAACCGCAAGCGACAGTTCCACAAGCAACAGCAAATAAGATGAATGTGATAGCGCGCCATCGCTTCAGGACGGTCCCCATTGCTTGACAACTCCTAGAAAGTTCCTGTCACCTATTTTTCCTTGTGAAGAATTGAATTACAAGCTACACGCCGTATATCACGAGGTGATCGCAAAAATCTTGGAGGTGGAACCCCGCGGTGCCGTCGAGGCTGGAACAGGCGTAGATCACGTCACCGATGTGAAGACCAGCAGGGTACAGGCGATAGGCTTAAACCCATGAGTGCACAGATTAAGGTTGCGGTGCTTGGCGCCGCAGGACGAATGGGCGCGGAAGCGGTTAAAGCCGTCTCCGAAGCCGCCGATATGGATCTCGTGGCGAGCCTTGGACGAGGCGCAGATCTGAAAGAAATTCTTGAGGCAGGCGCAACCCACATCGTTGACCTGTCGGTACCGACGGCCACCGAGGCCAACGTGCGCTTCGCCGTGGAAAATGGCTTGCACGCAGTAGTTGGAACCACCGGGTGGGACGACGAACGCCGTGCGAAGCTTGAGCAGCTGCTCGCGCAGCACCCCGAAGCAGGCGTGCTGATCGCCCCGAACTTCGCTCTTGGCTCGGTGCTTGCCAGCGCCTTCGCAGCCACGGCGGCAAAATACTTTGAATCGGTAGAGATTATCGAACTGCACCACCCCAACAAGGTGGATGCACCCAGCGGCACCGCGGTGCGCACCGCCGAGCTGATTGCCGCAGCCCGCAAGGACGCCGGCGTGGCGAAAAGTCCGGACGCAACGGAAACCCAACTTGACGGTGCTCGAGGCGCTCTCGTAGATGATGTGCACGTGCATTCGGTGCGTCTACGCGGTCTGGTGGCCCATCAGGAAGTTCTCTTCGGCGGCCCCGGCGAGCAGTTCACCCTGCGCCACGATTCTTATGACCGGGCCTCCTTCATGCCAGGGGTGCTGCTAGGCCTGCGGACCGTCGCTTCGCGCCCAGGGCTTACCTATGGGCTGGACGGCTACTTGGAGTTGGGCCAGTGAAAACCAAACTTTGGGTAGGCGGCATTCTGCTGCTGTTCGTTTTGTATATTGTCATGTCCTTCACCCAAGCGATGCGCTTCATGCGCACCGGCGAACCGATCGCCATCGCCCTCGGCGTTGCGGTCTTCGTCATTCCTGCGCTGGGTGTGTGGATCTTGATCCGCGAGATTCTCTTCGGGCTGCGCACCGAGAAGATGGGCAAGATCCTCGCAGAACTCGGCGAACTGCCAGAAGACTTGCCACGCATGCCCTCGGGCAGGTTTGTGCGAGAAGCTGCTGACGCTGACTTCCCGATCCACAAGCAAGACGTCGAGGCCCATCCTGAATCCTGGAAGTCTTGGTATCGCTTGGCTTTGGCTTATGACGCCAGCGGAGACCGGAAACGTGCACGCGCTTCGATGCGCACCGCCGTGAATTTCTTCGTGGCCGAGAAGAACGCGAGCGCCACGAGCAAGTGATCTGAACAGATAAAACGGCAGGAGCTTCGAAACCTACTCTTGGTTTCGAGGCTCCTGCCGTTTTTATTTGAAATTTTGCCGAAGTCTAGCGCTAGTGGATGGGGAGCCAGATGCAGCGCTCTACGGAGTCGTCAGTCTCCACCACGTTGTAGAGCCGCCACCCGCCGGGTTCGCCACCTTCGGTGCCTTGGTCCTCAAGTCCAGCAATGCTGATCCCGCGGATCTCACCAGAGGTGAATTCCTCCTTGGCCTGCATAGTGGGCGCCAGATAGTAGGGCTCGTCAAAGGGCATAACATCGCCGGGCAGTTCTTCATTGCAAACGCCGCCGTAGCCGCGTTCGGGGCTCGTCTGAACGGGAAGCCAGATCTTGTCCTCGCCAAATTGCTCCACGGCGATGGTTCGCGTTTCCTCCCACGTTCCGCCCTCTGCGCAGGAATGGTCCGCATCAAAGATCGTACGACGTGTTTCCGTAATCTCTATGCCACCGGGTACGGCGGTCACCTCATTGATGAAATCCCCACAGCTTCTACTGGCCGCCACGGGGTGAGGTAATTGTTCTGGCTGATCAACCTCGGCAAGCCAGATGAACCAATGAGAGGAGAAGCTGTTTCCATCTAGCATTTCGATCGGTGCCAGGGCGTCCTCAACTCCATCGCCGTTCAAATCAGAATAAACTACGTCCCCAACGGAGTACTCGGCGGTGTTGATGGTTGCCTTGCCATCTTTGAACTGCAACGCTGTGGACTTTTTGGCGCCGTAGCCCTCTTTGATTTCCCATTGCGCATTATCAAGATCAAAGTCGCGAAGGGTCTGGGGTGTGGGCGATTCGGGCGGCAAATCCGAGGGCTCACTCGGTGGTGCCATCGGCGCTGAGGAACATCCAACGATGGTAGAGGCAAGCAAAATACTCGAAGACTTGAATAGAATCTGGTGTGGTTTCTGCTTGCCGAAGGCGCATTTGATCATAAGAAAAGTCTAACTAATTCCTTGTCAGCTGACCTAGAATCAAATTATTTATTTCTTTCTCAAAGCTTACTTTGGGTCCTCTTCTTGATCTGCGCTCGGTAATTCACTGAGGTATCGAACGCCAGCTTCCATCGGTCCTGCCTTGCGCGTGTGGTGCAAGATCAGCGCGGTAAGCAGCATCAGCACGCACAGTACCCACCACTGGGCCCACTGCGAGAGTCCCAGTTGGAGCATCGGCAACAAGATCAGATGCCCGAGATAGAGCGTCAGTGGTGCTCGCCCAGCGGTTGCAATGAGCGAGCCGATGTAGCCTAAATATGGAATTAGGAAAAGCAGTATGGCTAAGACTGCAACTGCGCAGGCCGCTGCATGAATTGTGAAAATTAGTGAACCCGAGTGCGCGGTTGGGAGCCATATATAGGCGGATTGAGTCAAGAATGGGTCCAGGTTCCCAGATGGCGAACGCCCGGTCACCAGGGCCGTAAAAAGCTGCGAGCGGGGAACGCCGGTCACGGCGCTAATCCCATCGGTCCAAGGCAGAATCTTCAACCACCCGATCAGTAGGCATAGTGCGGCGACAATAACGGACCCGGCCGCCAACCAGGCAACAGTGCCCCGATTGGTCAGCCGAAGTTTCCCCACAGCAACTCCGAGTAGGCCATAGCCGATCCAGATCAGCAGTGGATAGTACCCAGTGACGAGCAGGTCTTCGAGTAGCAATCCCGGGTGTACAAGATCGGTGAACGTTGGGTTATGGCCCAGGGACTGTGCGGCATCGCTAGCCGCTAACGGCCGCCAGATCAGGGGAGTGGCCAATAGCCAAATAGCGGCGAGCGCCCACAGAACTTTCACTGGCACCCATAACGCCGGGATCAGCACCAGGAACAGCAATCCGTAATGCACCAGAATGTTCGCGATGGACTCGTTCGCCGGGCCGATCAGCATGCCCAGCGCGGCGATAACCGCCGCGCGGCGCAGCAGCACCATCGATGCGGACCTGCGATTCAGGCCCTTGCGTTCCAGCGAGCGGGCGAACAAGGCCAGCGAAACACCGGCGAGCACCATGAAGAGCACCGAGGCGCGGCCATTTGCCACGGCTCCGGTGAGGGTTGGCTGCAGCGCACCGGTCGCATCGCGGGCGAAAAGATCAAAGATATGGGCGGCGAACATTCCCAAGATGGCTAGCGCCCTGGCTGCATCCAATCCGGGCAGTCTGCGGGCCTTTGTTTCCACGTCCATAGACATATCGCATCACGGAACAACATGAATATGCCATCAAGACACTTCCGCGTGTAGATTTAAGCCATGGCAACTAGTGAAATTGATAATCAGTCGTTCCCGTTCGGTACCGTGCTGACCGCGATGGTCACCCCCTTCACCGAGGCAGGTGAGGTTGACTATGATGTCGCCGCCAAGCTGGCTATCAAACTCGTTGATGAAGGCTGCGACGGTCTGGTCGTCACCGGCACCACCGGGGAGACTTCGACGCTCACCGACGAAGAGAACATCGAAATGTTCCGCACCGTCGTCAATGCGGTCGGCGACCGCGCAGCGGTGCTGGCAGGCTCCACAACTAATGACACTCGCCACTCCATCCGTTTGTCGCTCGGTGCCAAGGAGGCCGGAGTGCACGGCATCCTGGTCACCGCACCTTATTACAACAAGCCAAGCCAGGCCGGAATTATCGCCCATGTGAAGGCGATTGCCGAGGCCATTGACCTGCCGATCATGATGTACGACATCCCGGGCCGCACCGGAATCGCGCTGAGCCCAGAAACTATCATTGAATTAGCGCAGATTCCTCAGGTCATTGCGTTGAAGGATGCAAAGGCCGACTACCAGTCGACCACCACCGTGCTGGCTAACACCGATTTGCACGTGTACTCCGGGGACGACGGGCTGACTTTGCCACTGATGGCAGCCGGCGCCGCCGGTGTCGTTTCCGTGACGGCTCACGTCGCGGCGGCTAAGTACCGTACGCTTGTTGATGCGATGCATGCCGGGGATTTGGCGACTGCACGCGCTACACACTTCGAGCTGGACCCGATCCAGCGCGGCATCATGGGCCACATTCAGGGCGCAGTTGCCGCAAAATATGGACTTCACTGGCAGGGTGTCCTGCCGAACACCGTCGTTCGATTGCCGCTACTGGCACCATCGGACGCAGAACTCGATGCCATCCGCGCGGACCTACGTGAAGGTGGATGGGATCTTTAACGAAAGGGCTTAACCACTTATGACTGAAAGTTCAGTAGGCAAGGCCGATACTGCGCGTATGCAGAAGCCGACCAAGCTGAAGAAGGGGACCCTACGTACCGTTCCGCTGGGCGGATTGGGCGAGGTCGGCCGCAATATGACCGTTTTCGAGATCAACGGCAAGCTGTTGATCATCGACTGCGGTGTGCTCTTCCCCGAAGAGCACCAGCCGGGCGTTGACCTGATTCTGCCCGACTTCTCCTACATCAAGGATCGTCTGGACGACGTGGTGGGCGTAGTGCTCACCCACGGCCACGAAGACCACATCGGTGCGGTTCCGTACCTATTGCGTCTGCGCGAAGATATCCCGCTGTATGGTTCGAAGCTGACCCTTGCCTTCATCGAAGCCAAGCTGGCCGAGCACCGCATCAAGGCGATCACCAACGTGGTCACCGAGAATGAAGTGGCTCAGATCGGCGAGTTCGAGTGCGAATTCGTCGCGGTGAACCACTCGATCCCAGACGCGCTGGCCGTGTTCGTGCGTACCGAAGCCGGTACCGTGCTGCACACCGGTGACTTCAAGATGGATCAGCTGCCGCTCGACGGCCGCATCACCGACCTGCGCCACTTCGCCAAGCTCGGCGAGGAGGGCGTGGACCTGTTCCTCACCGACTCGACCAACGCCGAGGTGCCGGGCTTCACCGTCGCCGAACGCGAAATCGGTCCGGTGCTGGAAGCGAAGTTTGCTCGGGCCCGCCGCCGGATCATCGTCGCCTCCTTCTCCTCGCATGTGCACCGCGTCCAGCAGGTGCTGGATGCTGCAGCCGTGCACGGCCGCAAGGTTGCTTTCATCGGCCGTTCGATGGTGCGCAATATGGGCATCGCCGAGCGCCTCGGCTACCTGCACATCCCGCAGGGGGTCGTTGTTGACCTGAAGCAGGTTGACCAGCTGCCGGATCACAAGGTGGTGCTGATGTCCACCGGTTCGCAGGGTGAGCCGATGGCAGCACTGTCCCGCATGGCCAACGGTGAACACAAGGTCCAGATCAACCCGGGTGACACCGTGATCCTGGCCTCCAGCCTCATCCCGGGCAACGAGAACGCGGTCTTCCGCGTGATCAACGGCCTGATGCGCTTGGGCGCCGAGGTCATCCATAAGGGCATGGCCAAGGTCCACGTTTCCGGCCACGCCTCGGCCGGTGAGCTGTTGTACTGCTACAACATCGTCCGTCCGAAGAACGTTCTTCCGGTCCACGGCGAAACCCGCCACCTGATCGCCAATGGCCGTTTGGCCGCGCTGTCCGGTGTTCCGGAAGAGAGCGTCATCCTCGCGGAAGACGGTTCGGTCATTGACCTCAAGGACGGCGTAGCCGAACTCGTTGGCCAGGTCGAATGCGGTTACGTCTACGTGGATGGTTCCAAGGTCGGCACCATCACCGACGAGGACCTCAAGGACCGTGTCACCCTGGGCGAAGAAGGGTTCATCTCGGTGATCACCGTGATCAACCGCCAGAACGGCACCTTGATCTCCGGGCCAGACATCCACGCCCGCGGCGTGGCCGAGGACGATGCGGTCTTCAACGAGATCAAGCCAAAGATCGCCGCAGCGATCTTGGAGGCAGTGGCTAATAATCCAAACCACTCCACCCACCAGCTGCAGCAGATCGTGCGCCGCGTCATCGGTTCGTGGGTGTCGCGCAAGCTGCGCCGCCGTCCGATGATCGTTCCGGTAGTGCTCGAAGCGTAAGCTTCAATCCTCGAAATGCCCCAAACCACCAGTGGTTTGGGGCATTTCGTGTATCTAAGGCAAGGTTCTCTGCCGATGCTGTGGTCATGTTAACGGCTCATCCCAATCGGGGGTGTAGGAGTTGGGGTCTGAAGCCGCCGGTCTCGAGCAGGCTTCGGGCGATGTAGTTGGTCAGGTTGCGGAACCCGAGTGCGGAGCCGCGCAGGTGTTCGAGCCGTCCGTTGAGCGCCTCGGTCGGCCCGTTGCTGGTGCCGGGTCGTTCGAAGTAGGCGAGCACGTCAGCGGCTCGCTTCTTCAGGGTCCGGCCCAGGGTGGTGAGCTCGGTGAGCACCTTGGGGACGCCGGCGCTGAGGTCGGTGATCAGCTTCTCCATGAGCTCGCGGCCACGTTGCCGGTCCTCGTGGCGATAGGCGGCGATCATGCGCTGGTAGACACCCCAGGTCGCCTCGACCTCGACGTGAGCGTCATCAACGAACAGCGCGCGTAGCCTGTCGCTCTGCTTGTCGGTGAGCAGGTCCGCGCCGGTGTGCAGCGTGCGCCGCGACTTGTAGAGCGGGTCGTCCCTGAACCCACGGTGCCCGTGGATCGCGAGTTGGACCCGGCGCCGGCACCTGTCGAGGGCGTCACCGGCCAGGCGCACGACGTGGAAGGGATCCATCACCGTGACCGCGTCCGGGATCTCCTCTGCAGCGGCGGTCTTGAACCCGGTGAAGCCGTCCATCGCGACCACCTCGACCGCGTCACGGAAGGCGTCGTCGCGGTCGGCGAGCCAGGTCTTGAACGCCGCCTTCGACCGGCCCTCGACCATGTTCAGCAGCCTTGCTGGGCCGGCGCCATCGCGGACCGGGGTGAGGTCGATGATCACGGTGACGTACTTGTCGCCACGCCTGGTGTGGCGCCAGACGTGCTCATCGACGCCAATGACCTTCACGCCCTCAAACCGCGTGGGGTCGTTGATCAGCAGCCGCTTGCCTTCAGCCAGGACCGCGTTGTTGGCGGTGTCCCACGCGACCCCGAGTCCCTCGGCGACACGGGCGACGGTGAGGTGTGCGACCACGATCCCTTCCAGCGCCCACCGCAGCCCGGTGCGCGAGAGCTTCGCGCGTGGCTCCGCCGCGGCGCTGGTGTCTTGGCGCCACACGTGTCCGCAGTCGGCACAGCGGTAGCGGCGCACTACAACTTCCAGCACGGTCGGTCGCCAGCCCAGCGGCTCGTGGGCCAACCGCCGGATCACGGTGTCACGAGCAGCGCCTTCGCTGCCGCACCGTCGGCACCACTGATCTGGTTCCACCACGCGGCACGCGAGGACCGCACGATCCGGTTCAAGTCGTTGTCCGGTCACGCTCAGACCGAGGCCGTCGAGTCGAGCGAAGGCGGTCAGGTCAGGGCGGCCGAAGCCGGCCGGCCGGCGGGGTAGCGTCGGACACGTCGAGGTCTTTCGGATGGATGGCGTAGGAACCTCCGTCGTCGGGAGACCTCGACGTCTATCTGCGGACCGACGCGCCCGGCCGACCTACACCGTCATCTGAGAAGACCCCTGAAACGTCTTCGACGACGACGGGACCGGCGAGGAGGAGGGCGCGGTGAGCTAAAGGAATGGAGCTTACTCGGCTTCGACGCCGCCGCAAGCTCCGGTGAAACGGTCGGTACTGGTCGGTCGTCGTCGGTCACCACCGGATGGCGGCGTCCCCCACGCTCGGCGTTTGCGCAGGTCAGCGGCTCGTTCGCCCAGTGGGCGCATCAAGTGATAGACGCAAAGCCGACGTGATTCGGTCGTCGGTTCGATTCCGACAGGCGGCTCCGGCGAACAGCCCCTGACCTGCGGAAACGCAGGGCAGGGGCTGTTCGGTTCTGGTGGTCGCGCGATGCGCTGGCCTCACGGCTCTGCCCGACACCGACGTCGCTCTCCTCTGCGACGGACCCCTCGCAGGCTGAGCGCTCGCGGCCGGCATCCTGTCCGTGTGCCGATAGGCCTCGCACCGCTCGGCAACGCAGCGTGGCGTTGCGTCGCGACCTGGCGACGGCTCGGCGGGGCGCGATGGTCTCGTGCGTTGGCGGACTACGGGAGCTTGGACGCGAGGACGTCGGCCGCCAGGATCTCGGGTGCTGCGCCGAGGAGGTGCTGGTTGGCCATCAGGGCTGCGACGATGGCGCCGTTGGCGTGGGCGTCGCGAGCGGCCTCGTCGGGGAATGCATCGAAGATCCAGAAGGTGTCGGCGTGGGTCCTGACCGCGAACCAGACAATCGTTCCTACTTCTTCGTTGGCGAGCGCGACAGCGCCGGCGAGCAGATCGGCGAGCGCGTCGTGCTGTCCATCGGCCGCGACGATCTTGGCGACGAAGGCATACGGAAGTGATGCGGGTGTTGACATGAGGGGTTCTCCTAGGTGTCGAGGTTTCTTGGTGAAGCGAGTTCAGTCTATGACGAAAAAGGGCATGTGAGAAGTGGCGTATACGGCAGTATTGCTATTGTTTACGTCATGCGTATTGGACTGATCGCGATCGACGGCTGCTTCGGTTCGGCTATCGCGTCGATCATCGACATCGTGCGGGTGGCCGACGGAGCCCGCGGCGATGTCGACCCGCGGATCGACCCGATCGAACTCGCCATCCTCGGACCGAAACGGCGAGTGACCACGACGGCATCGATGACCCTGTCGGTGGACCACCCGCTGTCGGAGTCCGCAGAGTTCGACGTGGTCGTCGTCCCTGCGCTTGGAACCCTTACGGCCGCCGCTACCAACGACGCCCTCCAGAGCCGAGATGCTCGTTCGGTCATCGCCTCGCTCGGGCGCCTCGACGAGGCGACCACCCGGATCGCCGCGGCGTGCACCGGCGTGTTCGCCGTCGCCGAGACCGGACGGATGCATCATCGGCGGGCGACGACCAGCTGGTTCCTGGGGCCGGAGTTCCTGAAGCGCTATCCGACCGTCGCCCTCGATCTCGACACCATGGTCGTGGTCGACGGGAACCTCGTCACCGCCGGCGCCGCCTTCGCCCACATCGACCTCGCGCTCTCACTCGTGCGATCGATCAGCCCCGACCTGGCCCAACATGTCGCCAAGCTCCTCATCATCGACGAGCGTCCGTCGCAGGCGGCCTTCGTCGCCTACGAACATCTCCGGCACGAGGACCCGATCGTCGTCGAGTTCGAACGCTTCGTGCGCGCCCGCCTGGACGAACCGTTCAACGTCGCCTTCGTCGCGCAGTCGCTCGGCACCAGCCGGCGCACCCTCGAACGACGAGTCCGTGCGGCGCTCAACCTCACTCCGCTCGGCTTCGTCCAACGGCTTCGCATCGAACGAGCTCGGCACCTCTCAGCAACCACGGACCTCACCTCCGCCGAGATCGCGCTACGGGTCGGCTACGCGAACGCCGAGACTCTGCGCTCCCTCCTGCGCAGGGAGCGACGCCGTTCCTGACCTATCGCCATGCCTTAGAACCACCTCTCAGCACGTCGCGTCGACGCTCCTGCGTCGCCCCTGGACGCCCCACTCGACACGCCCGCAGCACAGGCCATGCGACGTGCCCCGGCTTCCCGGACGGTCGGGGTTGGGTGGCTATGATGTCGCTGCGTTCTCGTCGAGAGGATCAGCAGACCCGATCAGGGTCGATTGGGATGAGACGCGAAGGCGGTCAGGTCAGGGCGGCCGAAGCCGGCCGGCGGGGTAGCGTCGGTCACGTCGAGGTCTTTCGGATGGATGGCGTAGGAACCTCCATCGTCGGGAGACCTCGACGTCTATCTGCGGACCGACGCGCCCGGCCGACCTACACCCTCATCTGAGAAGAGCCATGTTAACGCTCCGCGCGCAGCGTTCAGCCAGCTTGCTGCCACCCACGCTGGGCCCGCTCGGCTACTGGCAGCGGCGGGATTCCCTGATCGCCAAGCTCGGGTCCGTGGCGCAAACGACCTGAACGACTAACCGGCATAGACTGACGTATCACTGCAACGCATTAAATATCGACAAGTCAAATAGCAATCGCATATGATCACCATATGGTGAAAATTGCTGGGCAGAAGGCCGAATCGTTCACTTTGCCGCTCTTCGGGCTGGCGATCCTGGCCGGCATTGTTTTTGGCGCCGCGCTCAGCGCCGCAATTTTCTGGCCAATTCTGGCTAAGGAATCACCGTTCTCGCTGTCCGGCATTGGTGGGGGTCTGGTGCTGGCCTTGGCCAACGGCGCGTGGATCGGCGCGATCGCCGCGGTCTTTCCCGCCACGGGGGCAACCATCGCCTTGGCGATTCGTGAGAAGAAACGACCCGCCGCTACCGGAAACTCCCAGGCTCTGATGGGCGCGATCGGTTCCGCCGCCGGCGGGGTCTTCGTGGTACTGGCGCTCGGCGCAATTTTCTCCCAAGCGCTGGACCTCGTATCCGGGCTTGCATCTGCTTTGGCCTTCCTCATACTGTGCTTCGCTATCGCGTGGATGAGCATTCGTGGGCTAGCGCAACGAAGGGCAGCATCTTCGATTCGGCCACGGCCGGGAGCACCCGCGGAATAGGCAAGGCTCCAATCGAAGCGCATCTCCTCGGTGCAGGTCCAATCACTAAGACTTTCAAAACCCGACAGGAACGAATCCGTGGAGATCTCTGAGCAAACGCGCGGTGTCGGGAACAATCAACTGATAACAAAAAACAAATGGCGATTTCTGCCGCTGCTTTGCGGATCAGGATGGGCGATCTTGTTGCTTGTCGTGGATCCGTTGCTTGCCCGTGCCCCTTGGTGGACTTATCTCGACGCGGGTTTGTGGTTTGCACTGAGTTTCCCGCTGCTGCCGTGGCTCGGATTCGCTGGGTTGATGGCGTTCCTTGGATTCGTCGTTTCAACTCGGGTGAGCGTTCTGCTGTTCACGTTGCTCTCGCTAGCTCTGGGAATTATTCCAAGCACCATATGGGCACTGCTGCTGAGCGATGTTTTCCCTGAGGCTGGAGTATTCCGAATCACCGCTGATCTATCGCTGGCTGCCGGGGCAATGGTGATCCCGCTGTCCTTCGTGGCGCTTATCAGAACGATGATCGTGCGATGGAAACAGGCAAAGCTCCGTCCAGCGAAAGGTTGTGGAGGTCGGAGCATTCCGTCTTCGACGAAAAGCGACTAATTCCAGCCCAAGCGATCTCGAAGCGGAAGAACCGATATCGGAACCTGGACCGGAGTTCCTGCATGCCCAGGAGTCAGTGTAGTCTCACTTAGAATTTTTCCTGTTTGGACGTCCACGACCGTCATTGAGACCCATTCCTGCTGCATGTTTTCGTCAAGGGCTAGCCCGGTGGCCGCATCGAGGGTCAGCACCGAATCCCACATTTCTGTCAGTATTTCTGTTTCGGGGCCAGTCACTGCTGGCGCAGAGGCCGTTAATATCCCGGTGGTCAGCGAGAGGGAAGCTAGGGCAACGGCGGGGATAAGCAAGATATTCCTCCAAAAGTAGTAACTATGTTTATGTCGATCCTAATGTGGCTTGAAGGTTTAGTGCATGTTGTCTCGAAGATCGAGTGAAAATCAGTTCGTAGTCTGCCGTGCCGTCATCGGATTTTTAGGGCAGAATTAGGCTCAACGCCACCGCAAGGAGCCAATGTATGCACAGGCACGACGCAGCTGATCACAACGAGCTAGTGGGGAGCAACAGTGCATGATCGAATTTGATACCGTTTCCAAGCACTATCCAGACGGCACCACGGCTGTTGAGGACTTCAGCTTGACGATTCCAGCCCATCGCACCACCGTATTCGTGGGTTCCTCTGGTTGCGGCAAGACGACATTGCTGCGCATGATCAATCGCATGGTTGACCCCAGTGCCGGCACGGTCCGCATAGACGACCAGGATGTATCCACAAAGCCCGCGGTGGGCCTGCGCCGCAGTATCGGCTACGTCATGCAGAACTCGGGGCTTCTCCCGCATTTCACCGTGGCAGAGAACATCGCCACGGTTCCCCGGCTCGAAGGCAAATCTCGCAAGGTTGCCCGAACCCGGGCACTGGAACTTATGGAGACCGTAGGCCTGCCCTCAACCATGGCTGACCGATACCCGCACCAGTTATCCGGAGGCCAGCAGCAACGTGTCGGAGTGGCCCGTGGCTTGGCTTCTGACCCGAATATTTTGCTCATGGATGAGCCCTTCGGTGCCGTCGATCCCATTGTGCGCGCCGAACTGCAGCAGGAACTGATTCGACTGCAACAAGAACTTGATAAGACGATTGTCTTCGTCACCCATGATATCGATGAGGCATTCCTCCTCGGCGACCAGGTGGTGATCCTGTCCGCCGGTGCGCAGAAGCTGCAGGTGGGTAGCCCGAGCGAAATCATTGAAAACCCAGCCAACGAGTTCGTGGCTTCCTTCATCGGCACAGACCGTGGAGCCAGAGCACTGAGCGTCAAAAATACGCCCCACGGTGCCGTGCTCGTGGATTCCCAAGGCCGGACCCAGGGAAGACTCGTCGAGGACGGATCCAAGGCGTGAACTGGATACTCGAGAATCTGGGACTCATCGGGTCGCTGTCGCTAGAGCACTTGCGGCAGAGCCTGATAGCGATCGTCATCGGGTTCCTGCTTTCCATCCCGCTGGGCTGGGTAGCTTGGCGATTTCGAATCGTTCGCGGACCGGTTGTGACAACCACCGGCCTGCTCTACACCATCCCCTCGCTCGCGTTGCTGATGCTCCTGCCTGTGCTCACCGGAATGAGCGCGATCAGTGAAGCCAACCTGATCGTGGCACTGAGCATTTACGCGATTGCGATTATGGTCCGCGGCGTCGTGGACGGACTGGACTCCGTAGACCCTGCCGCGCGCGCGGCCGCAACTGCCGTGGGCTACGGGCCCGGGCGCCGGTTTTTCGCGGTGGACCTGCCGCTTGCCGGTCCGGTGATTCTCGCCGGACTGCGCGTCACCGCGGTCAGCACCATCTCGCTAGCGACCGTGGGAATCTTGGTGGGTGTGACGAACCTGGGATACCTGTTCACGAACGGCCTCCAGCGGCGCATCATCGAAGAAGTCTTTTCGGGGATCCTTGCGGTGGCCTTGATTGCCCTGGCCATCGACTTGTTCTTAGTCCTCCTCGGACGATGGCTGATGCCTTGGACACGTCAAATTAAGCAACCAAAGCGAAAAGCCACGCATGCGGCCAGAATGCGGGTGTCGCCATGAACCTGATTGCCAAGGCACTTGAATGGATTTCCGCGCCAGAGCAGTGGGAAGGCAGCGGGGGACTGCAGGCATTGCTTGGCCAGCATCTGCTGTTCACGATGGCGGCGGTGCTTCTTGCGGGAGTCATTGCCATCCCTGCCGGTTGGGCGATCGGGCACACCGGCATTGGGCGCGAGATCGCCGTGGGCGCCGCGGGTGTCGCCCGTGCGATACCTTCTTTCGGCCTGCTGATCTTATTGGTGCTGCTCTTTGGCGTGCTGCACAAACCCGAAGCAGCCATGGTCGCCTTTGTTCTACTGGCCATCCCTTCGCTGCTGGCCGGAGCCTATACGGGGTTTGAAGCCATAGACCGCAAGACCCTTGACGCGGCTCGGTCCATGGGGATGACCGAGTGGCAGATCCTCTTCAAGGTTGAAATCCCGCTCGGCCTGCCGCTGCTCGTAGGCGGAATCCGGTCAGCCATGCTGCAAGTGGTCGCAACGGTGACCATCGCGGCCTACGTGAACCTTGGCGGGCTGGGCCTGCCAATTATTACCGGGCTGAATCTGCGGCGCTTCGACATGGTTCTCGGCGGAGCGCTCATGGTGGCGGTGCTTGCGCTGCTCCTGGACCTGTTGTTCGCCGTGATTCAAAAGACGGCAGTTCCGGAGGGCCTGGGAAAAGCTAGGAAGAAGGCACCGCGCAAGCTCGCCCCAGACAAAACCGCCGGTGAAGATGCAAACCCGAAAATAGATCACTCGACATCCCAGGAAAGGGAAAAGCCATGAAACTGAAACGCACCATCCCGAGCGCAGCCGCAATGCTGGCCGGCAGTCTTGTCTTGGCTGGTTGCGCAGGGGGAGACCCGCTGGCAACCGAGAGCAACGCCGAACAAGGCGGCGGAGAAACGATTGTTGTCGGCTCGCAGGCCTACTACTCGAATGAGATCGTTGCCGAGATCTACGCCCAGGCGCTGGAAGGTGCCGGCAAAGAGGTGGAACGCAAGTACAGCATTGGTCAGCGGGACGCGTACATGCCTCAGCTCGAAGAGGGCAGTATCGATGTGTTCCCCGAGTACACCGGCAATCTGCTGCAATTCTTCAAGGAAGACACCGAAGCGCGTGCCGCCGATGAGGTCTACACCGAGCTGACGTCGGAGCTTCCGGATTCTCTGGCGGTCCTTGAAGCGGCCGAGGCCTCTGACCAGGACTCCTACACCGTGACCCGGGCGTTTGCTGAGGAAAATAACCTGAAGTCCATCAAGGACTTGGCGAATGTTAGCGAGCCGTTGACCCTCGGCGGGCCACCGGAGCTTGCCGAACGCCCCTATGGCCCTAAGGGGCTCGAAAGCGTCTATGGGGTGAAGGCTGACTTCTCCGGGACCGGCGACACCACCGTTGAAGATCTGGTCGCCGGCACGGTGAACATTGCCAACGTGTTCACCGCCGACCCGCGCATCAAGACCGAAGATCTCGTGGTGCTGGAAGACCCCGAGTCGCTGTTCCTGGCTTCGAACGTCGTTCCGGTGGTCTCCGCCGAGCTGTCAGCGGATCTCGCCGAGGTGCTCAACCCGGTTAGCGAAAAGCTGAGTGCCGAGACCCTGGTTGAGCTGAATGTGAAAAGCACCGTTGACCAGAAGTCGGCCGCCGATATCGCTTCGGCCTGGCTGACCGCTGAAGGGCTTTAATGCCAGATCCTCTCTAGGCTGGATATCCAGGAGATCGCCCGCCGTACCCGGAAATTCCGGGTACGGCGGGCGATCTATTTTTGTTCCGAGGTGCGCTGCGGCCTATCCGGGCGAGCGGGGCTGGCGTGGGTTCAAGGAGACGGCGGGCCGTCATCGTTTTGACTTTTGAGAATGATTCTCATTAGTGTTTACGATTGTTGCCTAAAAGGCGTACTCAGAGACCTAAGGTCCCCGCCCTGGCCGCACCGAATGGAGCAATGATCTATGAGAAGAATCAATCCTTGGATGGTGGCCATGCCCGCCGTCATCCTGGCCGTGGCCACCGCCTGCGCCGTCCCCGGCGGAACCGTGAACAGCGCGCAGAATGAATCGGCCGCCGGCAGCATCACCCTGGACAGCTGCGGCCGGGAGGTGGTGTTCGACGCGGCACCGCGCAGCGTGCTCGCGGTCGGTTCGGAGGCCCCGGCGCTGCTGTCCGCAGCTGGAGCGGGCGACAAGCTGACGCACTACGCTGGCAGCCTGGAGGTGCCTTTCGACGCGGCCACCAAGGCCGTGGTGGAGGACGCCGAGCGGATCACGGAGGACTCGCACGACGTCTCCTACGAGATGATCCTCGGTTCGGGAGCCGACGTGGTCATCGGCACCGATATCGCAGCCGGAGTCGATCTGGATTCCCTGGCCGAACGACTGGACGAGGCCGGGGTCCAGATGCTGACCGTGAGCGGCTACTGCGCCGGATTCGAAGACCGCTCCACCGGAGGAGTGAGCGGATTCGAGCAGATCTACCGTGACGTGCAGTCCTACGGCCAGTTGTTCGGCACCGATCAGGCGGCCGAGAATGCGGTGGAGGACATGCGCGAGCGTGTAGCGGCCGCCGCGGCGCGCGTTGAGCAGGGCAGCGGAGAGCGCGCGCTGTCCCTATACGTGCCGAGCGCCGGCGGCCTCGGATCCTATGGAGGGGAATCGCTGGTCTCGGAGCAGATGGAGCTGCTCGGCCTGGAGAATGCCTTCGGCGATGTGCCCAAGCGCTACTTCGACCCTTCCACGGAAGAACTGATCGCCAGCGCCGCCGACAAGGTCTTCGCGATGTACCTGCCTACCGGTTCCTCGGCACTGGAAACCGACCAGGAGGTGCTCCAGGCGCTGCGCGATCGACCCGAGCTCGATGGCCTCGCTGCCATCGAGGAGGACGCGGCCGTGGTGCCGCTGAACTACTACTATTCCTCACCCGGCCCGCTGGCCGTGGACGGCGTGGAGCTGCTCGCGGACCGGCTGTCCGCCCCATGAGCCAGTCAGCACAGCTGCGCCGGACCCCGCGCCACACCGGCCGCCGGCGCGCCTCCGCGCTGCCTGCACGCAGATACGCGCGTTCCACTGCGGCCAGGGGCACCACCGAAGTGGACTTCGCGAAGCTGAGCCCGACATCCAACACCACCGTGCTGGTCACCAGCCAGCATCCGCCCCGGCAGTACCGCACCATCGCGGAGCAGTTGTTGCGCGCCGAGCATCTGCATGCCGAACAGGTCGGGTTCATCCTGCCGGCGGAATCCTCCGCGGCGCAGTTGCGCCTGCACATGGCAGGGGACGAATTCTGCGCCAACGCCGCGATGGCGCTGGCGGCGCTGCACGCCTCGAGGCAGGGGCAGACCGGCCGGGTTGAACTCTTTGTAGAAGCCTCGGGCGCCGATCAGCTGCTGAGCTGCCGAGTCGAGCCCCGGGATTCGGGCTACCGCTGCCAGCTGGACAGCCCGCTGCCGCTGAGCATCGAACCCTACCCGTCCCCGGGAGCCCGCTCGGGAACGGCCCTGGTGCGGTATGCGGATTCGGTGCACCTTGTCATTGAATGCGCCGGCCACGGCCAGGGGCTGCGCGAGCACGCCGAACAGGCGGCTTTGCAGCTGGGCAATAGCGAAGGCGTCTCCGTTGCCGGGGTGATGCTCTACGATCCGGCGCGCGGGGCGCTGGACCCGCTGATCAACGTGCCCGCACTGGGCAGCCTGCTCTGGGAACGCAGCTGCGGCTCGGGAACCGCCGCGCTCGGCGCGTACCTGGCCGCGAAGAACCGCGCTCCGGTCTGCGCCAGCGTACGGCAACCCGGCGGCACCATGGACGTGGAAGCCGACTACGGCTCCGGAACGATAACCGGGCTGCGCGTCGCCGGACAGGTGGCCATCGTGGCCGAGGGGAGGGCATATATCCATGACTGAAATATCGATTGGCGCAAGCCCGGAGCTGAGCTCCGGTGCGCAGGCCATGCTGGCCACGCTGCGCGGCTTCCTGCGCCACTTCAGCGCGGCGGCCGACGGCTACGACGGCTCGACCCGGCACGCCGGCGAGCTCGAGGAGCTGCTGGCGGACTACGCGCGCTTCGTCACCGATCCGGGCAACGTGCCCCCCTTCGCCCAGCTTGCCGCGGCCGCCGGCACCGATGAGCTGGTGGACCAACTGCGTTGCCAGTCGGCGCGCTGCGTGGCGGTCATCGAGAAGTACCGCGCGCTACGGCTGCTGGAGGGGCAGGCGGGAGCGGAGGGATACTTCGCCAATATCGAATCCTGCATCGCCAAGGAATTCGGGGCCGTCGCGCTGACCGGGGATTCCAAGCTGCTGCTCGTCGGCTCGGGATCCTTCCCGATGACGCTGCTGAACGTCGCCTCGCTCACCGGCGCGTCCGCGCTCGGGATCGACATCGACGCCGAGTCCATTGCGCTCGGGCGCCGGGTTGTGGCCCAGCTCGGTGAGGGCCTGGACATCGGGCTGGAGGAACGCGCGCTCCACGAGCTGGCCTTCACCGCGCAGGCCACCCACGTGGTGATCAGCTCCACGGTTCCGGTGAAGTACGAGTTGCTGCACCAGATGCATGCGCTGACCCGAGAGGACATCGTGGTGGCCATGCGCTTCGGGGACGGGCTTAAATCGCTGTTCAACTACCCGATGCAGCAGGTTGACCCGGCGCTCTGGCGGCTGGTCGACATCATCCGCCAGCCGGAGCAGGTATTCGACATCGCGCTGTACGTGAAGCAGCGCCCAATAGGAAAAGACGTTTAGCAGATGGACGAATTGGGAAATATCCTCATCGCCGGGACCGGTCCGGTGGCCGTGCAAAGCACGGTGCTGCTCGGGCGGCTGCCCGGGACCCTGGGCCTTGCAGGCCGCGAATCGCAGCGCGCGGCGGCGTTCTTCGCCGCGCTGGAGACAACTTCGGGCACCGTGCGCGCCGAGGTGCAGAACCCCGCCCACGCGGCACTGGCCGGGGAAGCGCAGATCGAACACGTCTTCCACGGGTACGGATCGGTGGCCGGGAACTGGGACACCTTGCTCCTGGCGGTCACTGCGGATGCCTACCTCCCGGTGCTGCGCCAACTGGCCGGTGAGGTGCTGGCCGGGTTCGAACGCATCGTGCTGCTCTCGCCCACCTTGGGCTCCGGGGCACTGGTGCGCGAATACGCCAACGCCCGGGGCGCGGATCCGGAGGTGATCAGCTTCTCCAGCTACCTGGGCGACACCCGCTGGCCGCAGGGACACCCGGGCGCCGCGGTGTTGACCGCCGGAGCCAAGGCCCGCATCTACGCCGCATCGACTCGCGGCAGCTCGCCGGGACTGGAACGGCTGCGCGCCGTGCATGAGGCGGCGGGCACCGAGCTGGCGCTGCTCGGCCTGCCGGCCGAAGCCGAGGCGCGGAACATCTCGCTGTACGTGCATCCGGCGCTGTTCATGAACGAGGTCACGCTGCGCGCAGTGTTCGCCGCGAAGCCGCCGACGCAGTATGTCTACAAGCTCTACCCCGAGGGGCCGGTCACCCCATCAATGGTCCACGCCATGGTCCAGCAGTGGCGCGAGCTTTCGGCCATCGTCGCCGCGCTGGGCGGGAAGGGAGTCAACCTGCTGGCCTTCATGCTCCAGGACGGCTACCCGGTCCACCCGCAGAGCATCGACCCGGAGCAGGTGGCCGCCTTCGAGCAGCTGCCGGCCATCCACCAGGAGTACCTCGTCTACGTGCGCTACGCCTCGCTGCTCGTGGACCCCTTCTCCGAACCGGACGCCCACGGGCGCTACTTCGACTTCTCCGCCATTCCCATCCGGCCGATCTTCCGCAACGACGCAGGCCGCTGGGACGTGCCGCGGATGCCGAAGGAAGACTACTACCGCACCAAGATCATCCAGGGCCTCGCCCGGCACTTGGCGGTGCCCTGCCCGATGATCGACCGCCTGCTGGCCGCCTACGAGAGCGCGCTGACGCAGGCGGCGCATGCACTGGGCACCCAGCCGCGCTCCGCGGCCTTCGCCGTGCAGGACTTCGGCGAAGACCTGGGCATGATCCGCGCCGGGATCGGACGCGCCGCATGCGCGAGACCGAATAGGACACCAACGAAAAGCTGCCCGGCGAACGGAAGATCATCGCCGAGATCTGGCCGGCCCTGCTGGCCTCGGCCGTGGGCCTGCTGCCCTTCACCGTGCTCTCCACCTTCCTGGTGCCGATCGCCGACTGGGCCGGGGCCGGCTATGCCGAGGTCGGCTCCCTGCGCGGGCTGGCCGGCATCGGCGCGGTGCTCACCGGCGTTGCGCTGGCCCCGCTGATCGGGCGCATCGCCCCGGGACGGGTGGCCGCCGCCGCGCTGGCGCTGCTGGGCATCGCCGCGGTGCTCGGGACCTTTTCCGGGCTCGCCGCGCTGGCCGCCTTCTGCCTGGCCACCGGCGTATCCAACGCGCTGCTCTACCCGGCGCTGTCCACCGCCGCGGCGGACCACTTCGGGAACACTCCCGCCGCGGGCCGCGCCGCAACCTTGGTGATGACCGCCCAGACCCTGGCCTCCACGGTGGGCGCGCCGCTGCTGGTGCTGCCGGCGCTGTGGTGGGGCTGGCAGGGGAACCTCGTGGCCATCGCCATCGCTTCCTTCGCGCTGGTGCCCGCACTGCTGCGCTACGGCCGGGCGGAACCCGGGGCGGGGCAACCGGCCCCGCGGCTGGGCTACCTGGCCGCCTTCCGCACGCTGGCCGCCATCCCCGGGGCGCGCGCCCTGCTGCTGGTCTCCTTCGGGCGGGCCGGCGCGCTCATGGGGCACCTGGCCTTCCTCGCCCCGCTGTATGCGGACAAATTCCAGCTATCCACCGGCTGGTTCGCCTTCGTCTGGTCGCTGAGCGGAGGATCCTTTTTCCTCGGGCATCTGCTGGCCGGACGGATGCTGAATGCCGAGGACTCCGAGCGGCGCACCCGGGCGGTGATGGGCATCGCCCTGGCCGCCGCGCTGCTGGCCCTGCTCGGGGTGTATCTTTCCCCGGTGCTGCCGCTGGCAATGCTGTGCACCTCGGTGCTCTCGGCCAGCCATGCGGTGGTCTCCGCCGCGGTGATGACCCTGCTGGTGCGCCGCTGCACCGAAGTGCGCGGGACCGCGCTGAGCCTGAACGCCGCCGGCATGTCACTGGGACTGTCTCTGGGCGCGGGTGCCGCCGGGGCGGCGCTGGGTACGGCGGGATATCTGGCCGCGGCCGCAGTGCTCGGCGGGTTCACCCTGCTTGCCCTGATTGCCGCGCTGACGTTGCGCACCGCAACGAATGACGAATCGCTGGAAAGGCAACCATGACCCAACTTGATCCCGCGCTGCGCGAACCGCGCGGCGCAACACCACCGGCGGCGCCGCTGGTGTTCACCGGAGACGACCTGGAGCACGGCAAACGCACCCGGCACACCTGGCTGTGGATCGCCGGGCTGCTCGGCGCGCTGCTGATCACCCTGCCGGTGGCCGTGGGCCTCGGGCCGGTGGCCATCGAGGCGGGCACCGTGCTCCAGATCCTGCGCCAGCATCTGTCCGGCGGCCAAATGATAGGCGCCTGGACCGACTCCGAGGAATCCATCGTGCTGCTGCTGCGCGGGCCCCGCGTGCTGCTGGGCGCCGCCGTCGGCGCCGGGCTGGCGCTGGCCGGGGTGGCCCTGCAGGCCTTGACCCGCAATATCCTGGCCGAACCCTACCTGCTGGGGGTGACTTCCGGGGCCTCCACGCTGTCAGCGGCCTCGATCCTGTTCGGGACCGCGGCCGGCATCGGCTCGGTTTCGCTGGCCGGCAGCGCCTTCGCCGGGGCGCTGGCCGCGGGGATTGCGGTATTCCTGCTGGCCCGGGTCGGCTCGCAGATGACCTCCACCCGGCTGGTGCTCGCCGGGGTATCCGTGGGCTACGTGCTGCACGCGCTGACCTCGCTGCTGATCTTCGCCTCCGATGACCCGAACGCGGGCCGCTCGGTGCTCTTCTGGACGCTCGGCTCGCTCGGCCAGGCCACCGGCCAGTCCGCGCTGCTCACCTGGGCGGTGGTGCTGGGCACCTTGGCGCTGCTGCTGCTCTGGTCCCGCCCGCTGGACGCGCTGGCCATCGGCGATTCCACCGCGCAGACGCTGGGGATCTCCCCGGCGAAGCTGCGCGCGGCGGTGATGATCGTGACCGCGCTGTGCGTGGGCGCGCTGGTCGCGGCCTCCGGCGGCATCGGATTCGTCGGGCTGATCATCCCGCATATCGCCCGGCTGTGCGTGGGCTCCACACACCGCAAGCTGCTTCCGGTGGCCGCCCTGCTCGGCGCGATCTTCCTGGTCTGGGCCGACGTGCTCGCCCGCACGTCCATGGCCCCGCAGGAGCTGCCGCTGGGCATCGTCACCGCCCTGCTCGGCGCCCCGCTGCTCTTCGTGCTGGTGCGCAAGCTGAACCCGACCCAATGACAACCAACCACCGAAAGGGGCATAGAGCATGATCACAGCCACCGATGTATCCGTGGGCTACGGCGGCAAGCTGGTAGTGAAATCCGTCGGCCTGCATGCCGGGCAAGGAGAGGTCGTTGGGCTGATTGGCCCGAACGGAAGCGGCAAGTCCACCTTCCTGCGCACCCTGTATGCGGCGCTGCGCCCGCGCGCCGGGCTGGTCACCCTGGACGAGCAGCCCCTCGAGGAGCTGCGCGGCACCGAGCTGGCCCGCCGGGTGGCCGTGGTCGCCCAGGAGACGCCTACCGACCTGCCGGTGACCGTCGCCGACATGGTGCTGCTCGGCCGCGCCCCGCACCGCAAGGCGCTGGCGGCATTCACCCGCGAGGACCACCAGGCGGTGGCCGCGGCGCTGAGCAGGGTCGGGGCGCGGGATCTGGCCGACCGCCGCTACGCCACGCTCTCGGGCGGTGAAAAGCAGCGCGTGCTGGTGGCCCGCACCCTGGCCCAGCAGGCGGACCACCTGCTGCTGGACGAGCCGACCAATCACCTGGACATCCGCTACCAGCATGAGCTGCTGCGCATGGTCGGGCAGCTGGGGGTCACCACCGTGGTCGTGCTGCACGACCTGAACCTGGCCGCCCGCTATTGCACCAAGCTGGTTATGCTCGAAAACGGCCAGGCAGTGGCCAGCGGCACTCCCGAGGAGGTGCTCACTCCCGAGATGCTGCTGCGGGTGTACGGGATCCACGTCGAACCGTTTTCCGTGCGCGGCGCCCTGCAGCTGGTCTTCAGCATGGCCGATGAGCATTCCGAGCCGCAGTCCCCGGCGGCGGCGCTCTAGCTCCGCGGAGGAACACGCAGTGCCGGCCTAGCGCGAGCTAGGCATTTTCCCTTGGTCGCATGAACGAAAGCACCTCGGGTGCCGAGGCACCCGAGGTTCTCGAAAAGGAAATCACAAGGGGGAAGCCGCAGCCGGCCGTCGTCCAAGGTCCCTGGGGTTGCCGCTCAGCGGCAGCCGCCGGTGAAGGCTTGGCGAATCTCTGCAATCCGGGACATCAGCGCCGCCTCGACCTGTTCCCGCGGACGTTTTGAAGCGGCCCGCCCAGCCCACGCCAGTTGATCCGCTCCTTCATTCAGCTTTTCTCCGCTGTGCCCTTTGACCAGTTCAAAGGCAACCTGCGATTCGGTGGAGTTCCATGCCTGCAGGAACCGGTGCTTGGAGTCCTCGCTGATGCCGCAATAGCCGGTCTCGCACCGGCCCTCAAGGGCCAGCGCCTGGGCTACACGATAGGCATCGGCCGAATCGGTATGGATCGTTGCACTGGCCGGAGAGGTGGTCGCGAGGTATTCCAGCGCCATGATGAGCGCAGCAAATTCGAGCATGCTGATCGTGTCGAAGGATTCCCCGCCGTAGAGGACCGCATCTCCATGTTCGCTGAGCAGTGCGACCGCACTGGCGCCGGTGGGATCGGTTGAGGCATCTACCGCCAGGGTGATGCTAGAGGGCGCGTGATCAGCGAGATCCCAATACTCCGGTTGCCATTGCTGCGGCGAAAGATCATGTTGGGGCTTGTGGCCCCGAGCCGGAATGGCCATCGGCGCCGCCAACGCGCTTCCTGCCTGGATTGCTGCTCTGGTTTGGATTTTCTTCGCGATCTCCGCTTCCCGATGCACCACACCCGAGGCTTGATTCAAGTCGTTGAGCCCGCGGGTCACCGTGAATCCGGCGGCTTGGAGATATTTGGGCAGATACCAATGCCTTTTCCCCAGCGCCACCCAGGTCTCTGATTTGCGCTGCCCGAGCAGCCGTTCGAAGTGTTCGATGATTTCAGCCATCGGCCGCGGCGAACTCGACTGCCCCCGATGCATGGTCGGTTCCTGGCGCTCATTGCGAATGGCGATGATCCAGTAGATGAACTCCGCGCTGCCTGCGATCTGCGGCGTCGTCCAGGCAATGAACGCAGCATGGAATGCGGACGCGGCATGCGCCGATGTTGGGACGCAGGGAATTGAGCTGGAACGCGGGCGTGGTTCAAGACGCGCAGTGGATAGCTGGGACTGGACAAATTCGGCCATGAAGAAAGCATCTCGGTGCCCACCGACATTTAGGCTCGACCCCGGAGCAAGTCCACGTGATGAGTATCTAGCTGGCGCCAAACCCTGTCGAGACGTGTAAATTCAGCCGGTATCCGGTAGGTGGAGATACCCTAGAACTATGGCCTCACGCACCCAGTCGCAGGGGGCGAAGAAGCCGACGACGCGCAAACCGCGGACGTCGGGCTCTTCGCCTGCCAAAAAAACTCCCGAGAACCCGGAACAGGATCTCGCTCTTCCGCTGCGCGCAATTCGCAGCGTGTGGATGGGCATCGCCCGGATCTTCGGCGGCGCCTTCCGCCGGATCGGGGCCACCGTCCGGCCCGACTTCGAGCTGCGCCGCGACGGAACCGGACTGTTCCTGACGCTGATCGCGATCACCGTCGCCATCGTCGAATGGTGGGGGCTGCGCGACGTGGGCTGGTTCGGCCGCGGCGTGCACTCGGTGGCCGGAGGCTCGCTGGGTTTCATGGCGGTGCTGCTGCCGGTGGTTTTGTTTATCGGCGCCTTCCGCCTCTTCCGCTACCCGGAAGCCGATTCGGCCAATAACCGGATCGGCATCGGGCTGTTCATGATGACCATGGCCGGATCCTCCCTGGCCGCCTTGGCCAACGGTTCGCCTGCGGTCACCGACGACTTCGCGGCGCTCTGGGCCGCCGGCGGCATGGTCGGCTCGATCCTGGGCACCCCGCTGGGCCTGCTGATCTCGGTTCCCGGCGCGATGGCCGTGCACATCTTCTTCCTCGTGCTCTCGCTGCTGGTCGTCACCGCCACCCCGCCGCTGCAGATCGCCTCACGGCTGCGCATCGGCTATAACCGGCTGCTTGGCCAGGATCCGCACCGCGAACGCAGCGCGCCGACCGTGGCGCAGGCCCCGGTGCTCGATCCGCACTCCGAGTCGCATGACCAGTCCTACCTCTACGCGGATGCTCAGCAGGAAGCGCCGGCTCCGAAGCCCAAGAAGAAGAACTTCTTCGAACGCCGGGCCGAGGCCAAGCGCGTCTCCGAGGTCTACAACGTGGACGGCGAGTCCGGCGATGAACTCACCGGAGATGTCGCCTACGACAAGGCGGTGATCGAGCCGAACGAACCGGCCACGAATGCGCTGCCGGTCACCGACGTCTACGACGCGGATTCCACCGCCACCGAGGCGATCTCCCGGCCCGTCGCCGAGGCCAAGCCGGCGGCTCCCGCCGGACCGCCGCCCGGCGTCAAGCGCCCCACCAAGGCCGAGACCGAGATGGCCGCGATCATGGATCAGGTGGGCCTGGGCAACGCCGAGCCGGAACCGGAGACCGACGCGTTCCCGACCGTCGCGGTCAACCACACCCGCCCGGCCCCGGCGCTGGCCCCCATCCCGCAACGCACCGAACAGCTCCAGCTTTCCGGAGACGTCACCTACACGCTGCCGCAGGACGACTTCCTGCCCGCCGGCCCGCCGGCCAAGGAAGCCTCCGAAGCCAATGAGGCCATCGTCGCGGCGCTGACCAATACGCTGCAGCAGTTCAAGGTGGAGGCCCACGTCACCGGCTTCTCCCGCGGCCCCACGGTGACCCGCTACGAGATCGAGCTGTCCCCGGGCACCAAGGTGGAGAAGGTCACCGCGCTGTCCAAGAACATCTCCTACGCGGTGGCCTCCTCGGATGTGCGCATCCTCTCGCCGATCCCCGGCAAGTCCGCCATCGGCATCGAGATCCCGAACACCGATAAGGAAATCGTCGCCCTGGGCGACGTGCTGCGCTCGAACAACGCACGCAAGACCGAGCACCCGATGGTGATGGGCGTGGGCAAGGACGTCGAGGGCGGCTTCGTCGTGGCCAACCTGGCCAAGATGCCGCACCTCTTGGTCGCCGGTGCCACCGGCGCCGGCAAGTCCTCCTTCGTGAACTCGATGATCACCTCCATCCTGATGCGCGCCACCCCGGATGAGGTGCGCATGGTGATGGTCGACCCCAAGCGCGTGGAGCTCACCGCCTATGAGGGCGTGCCGCACCTGATTACCCCGATCATCACCAACCCGAAGAAGGCCGCCGAGGCGCTGCAGTGGGTGGTCCGCGAGATGGACACCCGCTACGACGACCTGGCGAACTTCGGCTACAAGCACATCGACGACTTCAACAAGGGCGTGCGTGCCGGCAAGGTGATCCCGCCCGAGGGCTCCAAACGCGTGATGAAGCCCTACCCGTACCTCCTGGTGATCGTCGACGAGCTCGCCGATTTGATGATGGTTGCCCCGCGCGATGTCGAAGACTCGATCGTGCGCATCACCCAGCTGGCCCGCGCCGCCGGCATCCACCTGGTCCTGGCCACCCAGCGCCCCTCCGTGGACGTGGTCACCGGGTTGATCAAGGCCAATGTGCCCTCGCGCATGGCCTTCGCCACCTCCTCGGTCACCGACTCCCGCGTGGTGCTCGACCAGCCGGGCGCGGAGAAGCTGCTGGGCCAGGGCGACGCGCTCTTCCTGCCCATGGGCACCTCCAAGCCGATGCGCGTGCAGGGCGCCTGGGTCACCGAATCCGAAATCCAGCGCGTGGTCACCCACGTGAAGGGGCAGCTGACGCCCGAATACCGCGACGACGTCACCCCGGTGGCCGAGAAGAAGAAGCAGATCGACGAGGACATCGGCGACGATCTGGAGCTCTTGCTGGCGGCCACCGAGCTTGTGGTCACCAGCCAGTTCGGCTCCACCTCGATGCTGCAGCGCAAGCTGCGCGTCGGCTTCGCCAAGGCCGGACGGCTGATGGACCTGATGGAATCGCGCGGAGTGGTCGGCCCCTCGGAGGGGTCCAAGGCCCGCGATGTGCTGATCCAGCCCGATGACCTGCCGATGGTGCTCGCCGCCATGCGCGGGGACGACGGCGCCGTCCACCAGGCCAGCGCCGCCGAGCAGGCCCTGGTCGACGAGGCCAATGTGAACCACGCCGAGCCGGTGGACCTGGTCGCCGAAGACCTCGCCAAGCGCGAGACGGCCACCGAGTACTACGACGAAGCCGACGAACCGGGCGAGGACGCCTGGGACCTGACAGGAAGAAACTAAAGCCATGAGCGCGCACGCCCCGCAGCCCGATGACTCCGCGGCTCACGCCCCGGTCCCGAACCTGAACATCGCCAACGTGCTGACCAGCATCCGCATCCTGATGGTGCCCTTCTTCGTCTGGGCCCTGCTGGCCGACGACCGGGAGCAGGGGCTCTGGCGCTGGGTGGCGCTGGGGCTGTTCGTGGTGGCCATGTACACCGACAAGCTTGACGGGGACCTGGCCCGCAGCCGCGGGCTGGTCACCAACTTCGGCAAGATCGCCGACCCCATCGCGGACAAGCTGCTCACCGGCTCCGCGCTGGTGGTGCTCTCCATGCTGGGTGAACTGGACTGGTGGATCACCATCGTGATCCTGGTCCGCGAATGGGGCATCACGCTCTTGCGCCTGGTGGTCATCCGCTACGGGGTGATCGCCGCGAATATGGGCGGCAAGGTCAAAACCGTGATGCAGGCGGTGGTTATCGGCCTCTACCTGCTGCCGTTCACCCAGACGATCGATTGGCTGGGCACGCTCGCGTTCATCTTGATGCTGGCCACCGTCGCGGTCACCGTGCTCACCGGGCTGGAATACCTGTGGAAGGCCGCCAAGCTGCGCGCCGCCGCCAAGGCCAACTAGCAAAGGTTCAACTTCATGGAACACCACGGCGCCGCGGTGATCGCCCAGGCGATCGCCCAAGGCAAGCAACTGGCCACGGCCGAATCACTGACCGCAGGACTGATCGCCGCCACCCTGGCCGAGATCTCCGGGGCGTCGGCCGTGCTGCGCGGGGGAGTGATCAGCTACTCCGCGCAGGTGAAGGCCGAGCTGCTCGGCGTGGATACCCAGCTGCTGAGCGAGGTCGGTTCGGTGGATGGTGAAGTTGCCCGGCAGATGGCGGTCGGTGCCCAGCGGGCCTGCGCGGCGGACCTGGCGGTTTCGGCCACCGGCGTCGCCGGGCCGCAGGCCCATGACGGCAAACCCGTAGGCACGGTGTTCATCGGCTGGGCGCACGGGAAGGACTCCGGATTCGTGGCTCACCACTTCGTCGGGGACCGGGTGCAGATTCGGGAACGAAGCACGCAAGCTGCAATCAATCAGCTAGCTGCCATTTTGGGTAAAGCTTCTTCACAGTAAGAGACGAGATACTATTAATCCCCTTGATCTTCACAATAATCCGTCTAAATGTGGCGTATGTCGCATATTTGTGATTAGGGTAAGGTGTCGGGAACAAAAGCGTATAACTTGATGTTGTACGAATTGAAGGGCCGCAAGGTCTGGCTCTTCGGATAAGAAGCATCTTTCGAGAAGGACCTAGGAGTAGAGGCTATACACATGGTGAAGCAACCCGTAACTGTCAATGGTGTCGTCCGTTGGCGCGATATGGGAGAAGCCCATTCGGTCCAGCCCGAGAAGGAGGAACACAAAATGGTAGTACTCCGACATGAAATCGGTGACGTCCTTCGCGATGTTCGCCAGCGCCAGGGCCGAACCCTGCGCGAGGTTTCCCACAGCGCCCGCGTTTCGCTTGGATACCTATCCGAGGTTGAGCGTGGACAGAAGGAGGCATCCTCCGAGCTGCTCTCCTCGATCTGCACCGCGTTGGAGGTGCCGCTGTCGTTGATGCTCCGTGAAGTCTCCGATCGCATCGCCTTGGCCGAAGGCGTGGTCATCCCGGACACCGTTCCGCTGGATCTGACCAATGAGTTCGCCATGGACGTCGACGGACGCAACGGCAAACCTCTGGCATCGGTTTAATCCCGACCTAAGTTTTCGACCCGAGGGCCTTCGCAAATGCGAGGGCCCTCGCGTTATGCATGGAAGAATATAACTCGTGAAAAACAGTGAATTCTGGCGGAATATGGATCATGAATTTGGTTCGGGCTACTCGCACATGCTGGCCGACTCGCTCGCGCTGACGGAGCTGGGCAGCCTCAACGCCACCCAGGCGCTACGCAAGGGAATCAAGCCCAAGCAGGTGTGGGAAGCGATCTGCCGCGCGCAAGATGTCCCGCCCGAGCGCTGGCTCGGCATGGACATCGAGCCCAAGGAAGCCTAGCCGCGCGCGACGCAGGCGCCCCGGCGTCTTCGAAGAATCGAAACATTCGAAACACCGCACGGCAATTTCGAACATCTGTTCGGATTAGGCTATTCTAGTAACAGCAGCACGAAGAGTTTGTCCACACCTCGGGCCCAAGCGGTCTAAAGTGTCGGTTGGCGCTCATACTGTCTAGATACAGTACAAAGATTGATTGGCAGGTCGCGCGATGGCCTGCATGACCAAAGGTGAACCATGGCAAGTAATGATCGGGAAAAGGCTCTCGAGTCCGTTCTGGGCCAAATCGACAAGGCCTTCGGCAAGGGCTCGCTCATGCGTCTGGGTGACACCACCCGCGCCGCCGTTGAGGTCATCCCCACCGGTTCGGTGGCATTGGACGTCGCGCTCGGCGTTGGCGGACTGCCTCGTGGCCGTGTCGTAGAGATCTACGGCCCGGAATCCTCGGGTAAGACCACCCTCGCGCTGCACGCGGTAGCCAGCGCACAGCGCGGCGGCGGCGTGGCGGCCTTCATCGACGCCGAGCACGCGCTGGACCCTGAATATGCCAAGAAGCTTGGCGTGGACACCGACGCACTGCTGGTTTCCCAGCCGGACACCGGTGAGCAGGCCCTGGAAATCATGGATATGCTGGTGGGCTCCGGCGCACTGGATATCATCGTGATCGACTCCGTGGCAGCCCTGGTTCCACGCGCCGAAATCGAAGGCGAAATGGGCGATAGCCACGTGGGCCTGCAGGCACGTTTGATGTCGCAGGCGCTGCGAAAGATCACCGGTCGCCTCTCGACCTCGAAGACCACCGCGATCTTCATCAACCAGCTGCGTGAAAAGATCGGCGTCTTCTTCGGCAGCCCGGAAACCACCACCGGCGGCAAGGCGCTGAAATTCTACGCCTCCGTGCGCATCGACATCCGCCGCATTGAAACCCTCAAGGAGGGCACCAACGCCGTCGGCAACCGTACCCGTTGCAAGATCGTCAAGAACAAGATGGCCCCGCCCTTCAAGCAGGCTGAATTCGACATCCTCTATGGCCACGGCATTTCCCGCGAGGGCAGCCTGATCGATATGGGCGTCGAGCACGGCATGGTCAAGAAGTCCGGTGCCTGGTTCACCTACGACGGTGACCAGCTGGGCCAGGGCAAGGAAAACGCTCGCCGCTTCCTGCGCGACAACCCAGATCTGGCCAACGAACTGGAGCGCCAGATCCTGACCAAGCTCGGCATCCTTGACAGCGGAGAAGAAGGAGAGGCCGACCTGCGAATCGTCGAGGGCGATAAGTAGTGGCCTCAGGCTTTCAGAAACGTAGCGTCCGACCCGGATCGAGATCCGGGTCGGACGCTACGTCCGTCTCCGCGCAGTTTCAGGGCGACTTCGATCAAATGCCGGATTGGGCCAAACCCACCGGGCAAGAGCTGGAGCAGCTGAAAGAACCTGCGCCCAAGCGCGCCGCACGCCCCGCCAAGTCCAGCCAGCGAACGCAAATACTGCAGGGCACCGCCGAGCCGGAAAAACCGCAAACCGTCGATGAGCTTCGCGCCGCGATGGACAATATCGTGGCCAGTAACTCCCCGGAAGCCGAAAGCCCTACCAAAAAAGAACGCCGGCAGGCCAGAGCCGAACGCCGTGCAGCACGCGAATCGGGCGAGCCGGAAGAGCTCAGCGATGACCAGTGGCAAGAAAAAGCCCGAGGCATCATCCTGCGCCAGCTCACCGCCAGCGACAAAACCAGCAAACAGCTCAAAGACAAGCTGCTGGAAAAGGAATGCCCCGAAGACATCGCCGACGAGGTCCTCGAACGCTACGCCGAACTGAACCTGGTCGATGACGAGCGCTTCGCGAAATCCTGGGTCGTCGCCCGGGCCCGCTCCCGCGGCCTCGCCCGGGGCGCGATCCGCCACGAGCTGCGCAGCAAAGGCATCGAAGACGAAGTCGCCGCCGAAGCGCTGGAGCAGATCGACGACGAGACCGAGGAAGCGCGCGCCCGCGAACTGGTGCGCGCCAAGCTCCGCCCGGCCTCCATGGGCCTGGACCGCGACAAGGCGCTGCGCCGGCTGGTAGGAATGCTCGGGCGCAAGGGCTATCACGGCTCGATGGCCTTCAAGGTGGCGCGCGAAGAATGGGAAGAGCGCTACGGCACCCGCTAACTGTGTTCTGCAACACCGCCTCACCCGCCGTGCAATGCAGCGCGCACCGGTACTTGGCTTGGTAGATTAAGACCCTCAGCACGGATAGCGGAGCAAGCCCAGGTTGCCGCGTTCCGAAGAAATAGGGGAAGAAATATGGCCGTGTGGCATGGCAGCAACTGGCAGCTTGAAGAGCCCATCGACGCCCAAACCGTGCTCGGCGTCACCTTCGGAACTGGTCTGCTCGATGAGGCGCTGGAAAATTCGGGCACCCTCGCCACCATCGTCGCAGCCATTCGCGCCGAGCTGGCCCGCCCGGTAGAACTGGGGCCGGGCCGCAGCTCGCTGCCCGAAGTGTTTGTGCGCGTGGGCAGCGACACCACCGACCTCACCGTGCGCGGTGACAGCCTCACCGTAGCCGCCGCGTGGAAGCGACTGCCCGCGCTCTTCGCATCCGCGGCCATCCCGGCCGGCACCCTGCCCATCCAACACGAGAACACCTTCTGGCCTGCCGATGTTCTGCAGCGCACCGGAAAGAACGCTGCGGCACTAACCGCGTTGCTGGCCTTCCCGGAACAGCTTGAAACACCGGCCCGGGAGACCTTCGCCCGACTCAACCCGTACTCCGGGCGCACTCCGGCGGTCTTCTACACCAATGATGCTTCGCTCATCGGCCACGTCTATCCGGTGCGCACCGATCCGCTGGGACGTATGACCGCAACCTGGGCCGATGGCACACCCAAACGTCATGGTACCCAGAATCCCTCCGCGCGGTTCGCGACGCTCGATCCGTTCAGCCAACCCGCCGCAGGAAACGGCACCGGCGCTGTGTACGGAAACAATACTCCGGTCATTCTCTCGGTGTTGGTCCCACGCTCCGCAGCCGGTTTGCTGGCCTCCCAGATACTCAAGCGCCAGTTGGCCCAGCGCGCCCAAGGCATCGTCAATGAACAATTGAATGCCGGGGTTGAGCATGTCGGCATGGGCGAAGACTTCTGCGCGATCTTCCACCTGAGCCACATGCTCGGCGAACAGCAGCGTCGGACGCTGATCCGCGACTTCGCCACCTCGATGACGTTGATCCCGGATGCCTGGCTGGCCGATATCATGGCCTACGCCGGCGATGTGGTCCACGATTCGATGCAGCGTACGCGAGCCGTACTCGGGATGGAACCGGATGGCAGCCCGTTGGAAAGCGACATCCGCGAGATCATTATCCGCGCCTCGGGGACTCTGCATGCGGCCGTCGATCCCGACGGCGGGTTGGTCGAGTATGGCGCCCAGCGTGCGGACTCGAAGACCGCTATTTCCGCTGAGGTATTCAAGGACCTGTCTCTGCCGACGCCGGTGCGACCCCGCCGCTACAAGTCTTGGGCGCCACGTGGCTTTAAGGGTGGGCCGTTCGCTCCGATCACGCCGCTGGTGGTGGGACGCGACTCCATTTTCATGGAGCGCTGGCAGCGGCTGAAACGACCGGGAATCACGGCAGGCAACGCCGTAGAAACCGCGGCCTTGCTCGCAGTGCTGGAAGATTCGCAGGGCAATATGTTCATCCTCGATGAAAAGCTGCGCATGCTCACCATCTACCCGCAGCTTTACCTCGCCGCAAAATCCCTGCGTAAACGCGTCGAGCAACGCATCGCCGACTCGACACCTCGGTTGCGCGTCGAGTCACGGCTCACCCAATCCGATGCGGCACATTGGCGCACCCGCCGCAGAACCGGGCTGGCACTGATGTGGGGCAGTGTAGCGGCAGTCGGCGGCGTGCTCATCGGCGCCGCCGTGATCCAGGGAGTAACCCAACGCGCGGCGGGTCCGGTCTTCGAACGACTGAACATCACCGAACCGGCCGAACTGGCAAACGGCACGGCACTGACAACCTCGGGATTTGAGATCAAGCATCCCACCCTCGAACGCCAAGAGTACGTGGTGGGTGTGGACGTGAATATCTGCGCGGGCGAGGACACCAAGGCCACCGGCGTCGCCCCGGACACTCAACGCCGGATTTCACCCGATGACTTCAGGATGCTAGACAGCGGCTACATCTACGCGGAACGGATCCCGACCCCCAATCAGCTCGAAGAGCGCGTGCTGGCTCCGGGCGAATGCGCCGCCGGATCGCTGACCTTTGAAGGGCGCAAGCTCGACTTCCCGCGCTTGGCCTACTCAAACGCGATGGACGACGACATCGTCTGGTACAGCTACGGCACCATGCCCGAACAGTTCCAGTAGGTTTACCCGAGCTAGACCTCAAACTAGATCAGCAGGTTCTGATCCGAGCGCCTAGGCCGGCAGTGATCGCCGAAAATTTTCCGTTGCCAGCCAATGACCCGGCTGTTCAGGAAAACCAGGAAACTAGTGGATTCTTGCTGCCGGGATTATGTCATTGATGCAGGGCTCCCGCACCGTGCGCTCAGCACAAGTGGGCACATTTCTTCCTAGGCATGCCTACGTTTCCGCGCCCCTGAAGATTCGGTAACCTTGAGGGGTGAGTGAGTTCGACGAGATGACCCCAGCAGATACCGAGAATCCTTCGCGCACCTACGAGGTACGCACCTACGGTTGCCAGATGAACGTGCACGATTCCGAACGGCTCTCCGGGCTGCTCGAAGGCGCGGGGCTTGCCCGCAAAGCCGAAGCCGACGACGACGAAGTGGCGGACGTCGTGGTGTTTAATACCTGCGCGGTCCGTGAAAATGCTGACAACAAGCTCTACGGAAACCTCGGAATGCTCAAAAGCGTCAAGGACCGCCGACCGGGAATGCAGATCGCTGTCGGTGGCTGCCTCGCGCAGAAAGACCGCGAAACGATCCTGAAGAAGGCCCCTTGGGTGGACGTCGTCTTCGGCACGCACAATATCGGTTCGCTGCCGGCCTTGCTGGACCGCGCCGAACACAATCAAAAGGCTGAATTGGAGATCCTCGAATCTCTGGATGTCTTTCCTTCCACGCTCCCGACCCGCCGCGAATTGGTTTATGCCGGTTGGGTGTCAATCTCGGTTGGCTGCAATAACACCTGCACCTTCTGCATCGTGCCCGCGCTGCGCGGCAAGGAACGCGACCGCCGCCCAGGAGAGATCCTCGCCGAAATCGAGGCGCTGGTAGCCGACGGCGCGATCGAGGTGACCTTGCTGGGGCAGAACGTGAACTCCTATGGCGTCGAATTCGGCGACAAGCTGGCCTTCGGCAAGCTCTTGCGTGCTTGCGGTGAAATCGAGGGACTGGAACGGGTGCGCTTCACCAGCCCGCACCCGGCCGCCTTCACCGACGACGTGATCGAGGCGATGGCCGAAACCGCGAATGTGATGCCGCAGCTGCACATGCCGCTGCAGTCCGGCTCCGACAAGGTCCTTAAGGACATGCGCCGCTCCTACCGCTCGAAGAAATTCCTCGGCATCCTGGACAAGGTGCGCACGCGCATCCCGCAGGCGGCGATCACCACCGACATCATCGTCGGATTCCCAGGTGAAACCGAGGAAGATTTCCAGGCGACTCTCGACGTGGTCGAGGCATCACGTTTCTCCACCGCCTTCACCTTCCAGTACTCCAAGCGCCCGGGCACCCCGGCAGCCGAGCTGCCCGAGCAGCTTCCCAAGGCAGTGGTGCAGGAACGCTTCGAGCGGCTCACCGCACTGCAGGACTGCATCGCCAAGGAAGAAAACGCCAAGCAGCTCGGGCGCACCGTGGAAGTCATGGTCACCGAACAGTCCGGACGCAAGTCCGAGGAAACCCACCGCCTGGCCGGCCGCGCCCAAGACCAGCGGCTGGTGCACTTCTCCGTGCCGCAAGGCGCCGAGCAGCCTCGCCCGGGCGATCTGGTCACCGTGCCGATCACCGAGGCCGCGGCCTTCCACCTCGTCTCCGATCCGACGCTCGAAGAGTATTCGCTGCGTCGTTCACGAGCCGGCGACGCATGGGACCGCGCCCAAGCCGAGAGCTGCGCGGTGCCTGCCGCCGGCAGCGGCGGCGCGGCAAGCCGAACCAACCTGGGCATGCCGACCTTGAAGGCGCGCAGCTAACCGCATGAACTCCACTCAGCTGCCGGTGATCTCCATTGTTGGACCCACCGGAACCGGCAAATCGGATCTGGCCATCGCGCTGGCCCAAGAATTGGGCGGCGAAATCGTCAACTCCGACGCACTGCAGTTCTACCGCGGCATGAACATCGGCACCGCAAAGCTCGCCGAAGCCGAGCGCGGCGGCATCCCGCACCACCTGCTGGACATCATGAATATCCGCGAAGAGGCCTCCGTCGCCCAGTTCCAGGCCCAAGCCCGCGACCACTTCGACCAAATCCGCTCCCACGGCAAGGTGCCGATCATGGTCGGCGGCTCCGGGCTTTACGTACGCGCCGCGCTGGACGTGATCGACTTCCCGCCCACCGATCGCGCGGTCCGGGACCGGCTCGAAGCCGAGGTGCAGGAGCACGGGGACGGCGAGCTGCGCCGCCGGCTGGCAAAGGTCGACCCGGTTTCCGCGGACCGCAACCTCGATACCCGGCGTGCCGTCCGCGCGTTGGAGGTCTTCGAAATCTCCGGGCGCCCCTTCAGCTCCTACATGCCCAACCGCGAGTACTTCCAGCCGGCGCTGCAGATCGGACTAAATTACGAGCGTCCCGCGTTACACGAGACACTGGCCGAACGCGTCCGTAAAATGGACCGCATGGGGCTGGCCGAGGAGGTTGCCGAACTCTTGGGCCAGGGGCTACGCGAAGGCAAAACCGCCGCGCGCGCCATCGGCTACCAGCAGTACACCGACTACCTGGACGGCAAGATCGACCGGGGCCAAGCCATCGAGGACACCATCGTGGCCACCCGGAAGTTCGCCCGCCGCCAGCTGACCTGGTTCAACGCCGACCCGCGGGTGCACTGGCTGAACCCGAAAGAACCCGGGCTGCTGGGCAAAGCACAGCAGCTGCTCCGCCCGAGCGACCCCACCATCTAAAGGAGCGCGATGTACCGCACCGAACTAGCCCAGCTTGCCGGACTGCCCTTCGCCAAGGGACACGCCACCGGAAACGACTTCGTGCTGCTCGCGGACCCCGAGGCCAAGCACGAGGTGACGCCAGAGCAGGTCGCGGCCCTGTGCCACCGCAGGTTTGGCATCGGCGGCGACGGGCTGATCCGCGCCGTGCCCACCTCCCAGGTCCCCGGCTTCGAGCAGCAGGCCCTGGAGCAGCCCAAAGCCTACTGGTTCATGGACTACCGCAATAACGACGGTTCCATCGCCGAAATGTGCGGCAACGGCGTACGCGCCTTCGTGCACTTTCTGCTCGCCGAGGGGCTGGTCAACATCCCGATCGGTGCCAGCCTGCTCATCGGCAGCCGCGCCGGCGTCAAGGAAGTCACCCGCCTGGCCGACGGCTACGCCGCTAACCTCGGCCCCTGGGGGCTGATCTTCGAGGAACAGGCCGCGGCGGACTCGGTCGACTCGATGGTCAAGCCGCGCGGCTGGGAGCAGGCACTTCCCGCTTTGAGCATCACCATGGGCAACCCGCATACCGTGGCGGCCCTGCCCGATGCGCAGATGCTGGAGAACCTCGACCTGTTTTCCGCACCCGAAGTATCCCCGGCTCCGCCGAACGGCAGCAACGTGGAATTCGTGGTTCCCTCCGAACCGCTGATCACCGATGGCGTCGCGCAGCTGAAGATGCGCGTGCACGAGCGCGGTGTGGGGGAGACCCTCTCCTGCGGCACCGGGGCCTGTGCCGCGGCGGCCGCCATGCGCTACTGGGCGCGCGGCACGGCACTGATCAACCAGTGGGCCGTCGAAGTGCCCGGCGGGCTGGTTGGCGTGGAATTCGCACCTACCGACGACGGCAAGGAAGACACGATTCTCTCCGGGCCCGCCGCATTGGTGGCCCGCGGCGTGATCGGCGCCAACTAACCCAAGACGAAAACAGCCTGCTACCGAATCACTGGATTCGGTGGCAGGCTGCTTCGCTTAAGTCTTCAATCCCGGTTAGGCCGGGCGGGCCACTTTCAGCACGCGGAAGGCCTTGGCTGTCGCTTCGCGGGTGATCTTCCAGTCCTCCGGCAACTGGGTTCCCAGCCACTTCTGCAACGAGTCGCTGCCCAGGTTCTTCTGCACCACCAGCCAGGCGTCGCCGCCCGGTGCCAAGCGCGGAAGCCAAAGCAGCAGCAGTTCGTGCAGGGCTTCCTTGCCGATGCGGATCGGCGGGTTGGACCAGATGGTGTCGAATTCAAGGTCCGGATCCACCGAGTCCGGGGTGCCTACGGTGATTTTGGACAGCCCCATGCTTTGCGCATTCAGCTTGGCAAGATCGATCGAACGCTCGTTGACGTCCACACCGAAAACTTCGGACTCCGGGCTCTGCAATGCGGCGGTCAGCGCGATCGGGCCCCAACCGCAGCCGATGTCCAGGATCCGCCCGCGCGGGGTCGGGACATGCTCCAGCAGCACGGCGGTGCCCTTGTCCAGCCCGGCGGGGGAGAAGATGCCCGGCGCCGTCTGCACCTGATGGCGCTGGCCGTTCAATTCCACCGCGATGCTGCGGCGTTCGTCGGCCGAGGCGGGGCTGGCGCTGAAGTAATGATCCGAGGTCATGCACCAAAGATTATCGCCTGCGCGCAAAGCCGGGCAAACAACGTGAGCTACACGATATAGGCGCGCGGCGCATTCCACTGATAGAGTTTTACCTATGACTTTGATTTTCGTCTAATACGTAACCCACTCGGTTACCAGGGTTCCCCGGAGAACCGGCGCTGATTTCGCGCGCCCACCGGATACATGAACCTGCAGACGGCAAGGTCCTTTTCTTTTTCTTTCTGGATTCTCCGCACCACTTCGTGCCCCGCCGCAGTCTCTTGGTAACCGCCCCTTCACCTGATCACCGACAGCAATTTGTCTTGAGCACAAGGACCGGTATGACCGAACACCCACCGACATCTGATCGCGCCACCTCGCGAAGTGGGGGTACCCCGCACTATTCTGTACAGAGAAGTTCTTCTAAGGAGACCATGACTAACTCCGAGTCACACGAGCAAGACGCGGCATCAATGGATGATGCCCAGATCAAGGCAGCCATCGACCGCATTCTGGCGGCCGACGACGCACAAGCCCCTGCCGTATTCCACGCCGACGAACCGGTCGAGGAGCACATCTTCTCCGGACAGGCGACCGCGCTGAACCGCTTCTCCGCCGAGCATTCATCCTTCGACGGGGACCAAGACGATTTAGCCGACCGCCGCGCGCTGCGCCGCGTGGCCGGGCTCTCCACCGAGCTGGAAGATGTCACCGAGGTCGAATACCGCCAGCTGCGCCTGGAGCGCGTGGTGCTCGCCGGCATCTGGACCTCAGGCAGCGTCACCGACGCGGAGAACTCCTTGCGCGAACTCGCCGCGCTGGCCGAAACCGCCGGCTCCGAGGTGCTCGACGGGGTCGTCCAGCGCCGCAGCAAGCCCGATTCCTCCACCTTCCTCGGCTCCGGCAAGGCCATCGAGCTACGCGACATCGTCGCGTCCACCGGCGCCGATACCGTCGTGGTGGATGCCGAACTCGCCCCCTCGCAGCGCCGCGCGTTGGAGGACATCGTCAAGGTGAAGGTCATCGACCGCACCGCGCTGATTTTGGACATCTTCGCGCAGCACGCCAAGTCCCGCGAAGGCAAGGCCCAGGTCGAACTGGCGCAGCTCGAATACCTGCTGCCGCGCCTGCGCGGCTGGGGCGAATCCATGTCCCGCCAGGCCGGTGGCCGGGTGGGCGCCGCCGGTGGCGGCATCGGTTCGCGCGGTCCGGGCGAAACCAAGATCGAAATGGACCGCCGCCGCATTCGCGACCGGATGGCCAAGCTGCGCCGCGAGATCAAGGCGATGAAGCCTGCCCGCGAGGCCAAGCGCGCCAACCGCAAACGCAACCAGGTCCCGGCCGTGGCCATCGCTGGCTACACCAACGCCGGCAAGTCCTCGCTGCTCAACCGGCTGACCAACGCCGGGGTGCTGGTGGAGAACGCGCTGTTCGCCACCCTGGATCCCACCGTGCGCCAATCGGAAACCGCCGACGGGCTGACCTACACGCTGGCCGATACCGTCGGGTTCGTCTCCAACCTGCCCACCCAGCTGGTGGAGGCCTTCCGCTCGACGCTGGAAGAAATCGCCGACTCGGATTTGATCCTGCACGTGGTCGATGCCTCGCATCCGGACCCCGAGGGGCAGATTAAGGCGGTGCGCACGGTGCTGGCCGAGGTCGACGCGCTGAACATTCCCGAGATCATCGTGCTGAACAAGGCCGATGTGGCCGACCCGATCGTCATCGAACGGGTGCGCAATCGGGAGTCGAACACCACGATCGTTTCGGCGCGCACAGGGGAAGGCATCGAGGCGCTGCTCGAGCAGATCAGCAGCTCGATCCCGCGGCCCGAGGTGCAGTTGGAAATCCTCATCCCGTACGACCGCGGAGACCTGATCGCCAAGCTGCACCAGAGCGAATCGGAAATATTGGAAAGCGAACACACGGATCACGGAACCCGGATGATCGTCAAGGTGCGAGAATCCCTCGCGGTTCAGTTGGAGACTTTCAACCTACATGGATAAGCAAGAGCAGGTCCTGGACCTTCTGGAAACCGCGGTGACCTCCATGGGCGGCCAGATGCGCGTCGGCCAGCAGCAGATGGTCAAGCATATGGTCGAGGCCCTGGAGGACGAAAAACACCTGCTGGTGCAGGCCGGCACCGGCACCGGGAAGTCGATGGGCTACCTGATCCCGGCGCTCGCCCATGCGCAAACCAGCGCGAAGCCGGTGATCGTGTCCACCGCAACCCTCGCCTTGCAGTCCCAGATCGTGGGGCGCGATGTGCCGCGGCTGCTCGAAGCGCTCAAGGGCAAGCTCTCCCGCCCGATGGACGTGGCTCTGCTCAAGGGCCGGGCCAACTACCTCTGCCAGTACAAGCTCGGCGGCGGGTACCCGGATGACAGCGAGGGGACGCTGTTCGAAATGGACGCGCCGGCCGCGCCGGCCGGACAGATGTTCTCCCCGCTGGCCGCCGAGGTGCTGAAGCTGCGCGACTGGGCGGAGAAGACCGATACCGGGGACCGCGACGAGCTGGTCCCCGGGGTCAGCGACAAGGCCTGGAAACAGGTTTCGGTCTCGGCCATGGAATGCCTGGGCGCCCAAAAGTGCCCGATGGCCGATGAGTGCTTCTCCGAAATGGCCCGGGCGCGGGCCGCCGAATCCGACGTGGTCATCACCAACCATGCGCTGCTCGCGGTCTCCGCTTTCGAAGGCCTCTCGGTGCTGCCGGACTTCGAGGTCGCGATCATCGACGAGGCCCACGAGCTGCAGGACCGGGTGACCAGCTCGGTCTCCGGAGCGCTTTCGGCACGCGGGGTGCTCACCGCCGCCGGCGGCGCCAAAAGGCACTGCGGCGTGAACGTCGACGAGCTGACCAAGGCCGCCGGCCGACTGGAGAAGTCGCTCACCGGGGTGCCCACCGGGCTGCTGGAGCGCGGGCTGCGCGAAGATATGGGCATCGCACTGAACGACATCGTCGAACAGGCCCGCCTGGTGCTGGCGCTGTCCAAGCCGGAGGCGAACGCCCCGGCGGACGGGGGCCGGCAGACCGCCCGCTCGCAGATGCAGGCGGTGATGGACGACGCGATCCGCATGCTCGAAGCCGAGGAACGCCGCGAGGTGCTCTTCACCTCCCGCCCGCGCGAATTCATCGAGGGCCGCGGCTACGTGGAAACCGATGACAGCCAACCGGCGACGCTGAACATCGCCCCGCTCTCGGTGGCCGGCAAGCTGCGCGAGGGCCTGTTCGACGGGCGCACCGTCGTACTCACCAGCGCCACCCTGGCCATCGGCTCGCAGTTCGATTCGGTGGCCGGATCGCTCGGGCTCATGGGCCAGGGCGCCCCGACCTGGACCGGGGTGGACGTCGGCAGCCCGTTTGACTACCCGAACCAGGGCATCCTCTACGTCGCCAAGCATCTGCCCAAGCCCGGGCGCCAGCTGGCCGCCGAGACGCTGGACGAGATCGAGGACCTGATCACCGCCTCCGGCGGCGGCGCGCTGGCGCTGTTCACCTCCAAGCGTTCGGCCGAGGAGGCCGCGGCGATCCTGCGCGAGAAGCTCGACGTGAAAATCCTCTGCCAGGGCGACGCGAGCATGAAGTCGCTGGTCGCGGACTTCTCCGCGGAGCGCGACACCTGCCTGTTCGGCACCATGACCCTCTGGCAGGGCGTGGATGTTCCCGGGGATTCCTGCCGCCTGGTGATCATCGACAAGATCCCCTTCCCGCGCCCCGATGACCCGATCTCCAAGGCCCGCACCGAGGACGTGGCCAAGCACGGCGGCAACGGCTTCATGCAGGTCTCCGCGACCCACGCGGCCATCCGCCTCGCCCAGGGCGCCGGCCGTTTGATCCGTTCGGTGCAGGACAAGGGGGTGGTCGCGGTCCTCGACTCGCGCATGGCCACCGCCCGCTACGGCTCATTCCTGAAAAGTTCGCTGCCGCCGATGTGGCCGACCACCGACAAGAAGGTCATCACCGGCGTGCTGCAGCGCCTGAAACCGGAAAAGTAGCCGGCGCCGGAGCTTCCACTCCCGCTTATCCACACCCTGCGCCCGATCCGCCGGCCCCCGCCCGCGGACCGGGCAAGGTGGGGGCATGGAAGAACTCACCAGCAACCAGGCGGCCCTCGGGGCGATGGCCCAGGCCATCACCACCCTCGATGCCGCCTGCGCGCAGCTCTCTTCCGAGGAACTGCCCGCCGGCCAGGCCGCCTACTTCGCCTGGCTGGCCGAACGCACCGCGCAGACCCTGTCCCGCCTGCAGATCCATGCGGCGGACGCGGTTCAGCGCAGCGGCAGCCATCAGCTGGATACCGAATCCCTAGATGCCATCGCCGACGCTGGCGCCGCACCCACGGACGAGCAGCTCGCCGCACTGCACGGCACCTGCACGCTGGGCCGCAGCAGCTTCAAGGACGCCGCAGACCTGCACTCCGGCTGGCTGGGCATCGCCCACGGCGCGGCCCTCTCCCGGCTCGCGGCCGCCGGCTCGCTGATCGCCAAGGTCACCGAGGCGGGGGAGCGCACCACCCCCGATTGCCCGCAGCTTGCCACCCACTTCGCGAACCGCAACGTGGATCCGCGCCCAGCGATCGGTGCCGCCCGGGCCATCCGCAACGCCGAAGCGGACCTGCCCGGCCCGCAGGCCCGTGCCCAGCTCGAAGCGCAGGCAGTCAGGCTCATCGCCCAGGAGCCGGCCAGCGCCGCGAAACACCTGTCCGGCCTCATCGCCGAACAGCTCCAGTCCCAGCGCCCGCCCGAGGCGCTGTTCGACGAGGCCGGGCTCTTCCCCCGCGGCACAAAAGGCGGGCTGGTCATCTACCAGCTCAAGGTCTTCCCGCACGATGCCGAACTCATCGAGTCGCTCCGCGCTAAAATCGACAACCCCAACACCATCGCCGGCAACCGCGAGCAGCTCAACGAGCTCGTCCACGCCAGCTATCCTAAGCACGCCGAGCCCACGCCATCTGCCGAGCCCACCCCATCGGTCGAGCCCGAAACCCCGGTTGCGCCAATGCCACCCACCCCCAGGGAATGGGATGATGCACCGAGCATGCCTGGTTGGGCCCGCACCCCGGATGCCGAAGCGACGGAAGCCGAACCACCGAAACCACCCAGCAACCTCGCCGCGCCGCCCGAACGGCCCTTCGAAGACCTGAGCCCGGCCCTGCGCCACCTGACCGGATTGCTCGCGGTGCTGCGCGCCAATCGCGTCGGCGGCAAGAATCCGGGCGCCGGGCTGATCACCCCGCAGGTGATCGTGCACCTGAACTACGAGAAAATGCTCGATGGCGCCGCCAGCTTCGCCAGCACCGAAAACGGTCTGCCGCTGACCGCGGCGTCGGCCCGAACGCTGATGTGCAACGCCGGAATCTACCCGGTGGTGCTGGACGGCAAAAGCCAAGCGCTGGACATCGGCCGATCCAAACGCCTTTTTCCACCGCATATGAAACGCGCTCTGGCGGCCCGCGACCGCGGTTGCATCTACCCGGGCTGCCGGATGCCGGCCAGCCGTTGCGAGGCGGACCACGTCGACCCGTGGGAGGAGGGCGGACAGACCCGCGTGGATCGTGGCGTACTGCTCTGTCCCATGCATCACCACGCACGCCATGCCGGGCTTTTCAGCCTCGTGGTGGCCGAGGGCAAACCTCCGGCGGTGCTGCTGCCCAAATTCTTGGACCCCGATCAACAACCGCGGCGCAACACCTACTGGTTCTCGGCCGCCGAAGTGCTCGCCGCCTGATCCCGCCCGCTCGATGTGCTCGATGCCGGCGGGCGAAGCGGCTACGCTGGTGCACACAACCGGAGAACTGAGTAGTGGGAGCCGACTCGTGAATGAAGCGCAGCATCAGCCAGGCATCCACGATCCCGCACACTGGGAGGCCCTGGCCGCGGTGGCAGGCGAGGACCTGCACGCCCGATTCGGCCATCGGCTCATGGGCCTGCCCGGCACCTGGATCGGCTCGCTGCATGCGATGCCTGCCGCGCCAGCGCCTAGAAAACGCCCGCGCCCTTGGTCCGAATGGCACTACTGGTGGCAGGCACACTATCTCGACGCGATCCTCGACGCGGCCTTCCATGAGCTGCACTCCGGTCACCGGTGCGCGGCCCAGAGGCACTGGCGGCGGGCCAAACAGCTGCTGCGCGGCATCCTGCTGCGCAATTTCGGCCGCTTCCCGAATTACTTCTACGACGACATGGCCTGGTTGCTGCTTGCCAGCCAACGGCTCAATGGGCTGAGCCAGCAGCTCACCGCCCGCCCGGCGCTGCTCGCCACCCTAGCCATGCGTGCACTGGGTCGACAGCTGGTGCGCGGCCAAGACGAGAAGCTCGGCGGCGGGCTTTACTGGTCGCGCAAACGCGACTTCAAGAACACGCCCACCAACGCCCCGGCGGCCCTGTATTTCGCACGCATCGCGGATTTAGGCACCGCCACGGGGCTGCTGGACTGGCTGCGCCGCGAGCTTTACAGCACACCTTCCGGGCTCTACCTCGACGGCATCCGCCTGACCGCCGGCGGCCCGCGCACCGAGGAAGCGATCTACACCTACAACCAGGGCACCGTGCTCGGTGCATTGCTGGCCACCGGGTCCGCGGAGCATCTGGCGCAAGCTGTCTCGCTGATCCAGGCGATCAACGATCGGCTCGCCACTGCGACACAGGGCCTGCGCCTGGAATCCGGTGGAGACGGCAATCTGTTCACTGGAATCCTCTGCCGCTACCTGGCGCTCGCCGCGAACGATGAACGCCTGCCCGCCGCGACCCGGCGCACCGCCGCGCGATTGGTCTGCGACACGGCGAGCCAGCTCGCGGACCGGGTCGAGACGGAGCTTTCTGCGGCCACCCAACGCTGGACGATCCTCCAGGCGGCCGGGCGCGTGAGCCTGCCGCCGAGCCAGCTCGACGCAAAATAAAAGCCATCCGGTCTCACCGAGAATGGGTGAGGCCGAATGGCTCGTTGGAACAGACTTGCCCGCTACAGCGAGCGCATCACCGACACGACGCGTCCCATCACCGTGGCAGCGTCGCCGAGAATCGGCTCGTAACGTGAATTCTGTGGCAGCAACCAGGTGTGGCCATCGCGCTGACGGAAGGTCTTCACCGTGGCTTCCTCGTCAAGCAATGCGGCCACAATATCGCCGTTCTCCGCGGTCTGCTGGCGACGGACGACCACCCAGTCGCCATCGCAAATTGCCGCATCCACCATCGAATCGCCCGACACCTTGAGCATGAACAGCTCGCCGTGGCCAACCAGCTGGCGTGGTAGGGAAAAGACGTCTTCGACGGTTTGCTCCGCCAAAATTGGTCCACCGGCGGCGATGCGTCCGACCAAGGGAACCATCGTGGTATCCGCCGAGGAGCTCAGCTCGATGACCTTCGTGTCCTCAACGGGTTCCGGCGCGCTCTGCGGCTCGCTGCTTCCCTCGCCGTCCTCCGCAAGCTGCAACGGAAGCAAAATCTCCATGGCTCGAGGACGCCTCGGGTCGCGACGAATGTACCCAAGCTTTTCGAGCTGACCGAGCTGGTGAGTCACGCTCGAAAGGCTTTTGAGCCCGACCGAGTCGCCAATCTCACGCATCGACGGCGGATAGCCATTCTTGCCGATCGCACGCTGGATGGTTTCGAGGATCTTTTTCTGACGTATCGTCAGCGAACGGGCGTTCGACCGGGGAGTGCGCTGTGATGCTGACATGTATTTTTGCCTTCCCTTGCATTCGGTCCTCAGTTCGAAGCTACAAACTGTCGGTGCCCAATGTTGTGATGTATTCATTGATCGACTACTTCGAAATCTTAGTTGATCACAGGGCTTCTTTCAAAGATTTGTTCGAAAACATCTGGACAAGTTCGATCTGGCTCTGTTAGAAAAGATGTACTAGTATCGAACAGGTGTTCGAAGATTGCATTCGAATATTGGTTCGCATCACACGTAACCGTTGAGGAGAAAAAGTCGTGGCAACTCTGGCACTTCACCCACAGCAGAGCAAAAGACCAATGAGGATCCGCATCAACCGTCGGGGTTGGGCAGTACTGGTAGGCATACCGGTCTTCCTGCTCACGATCGCCGCGGCGTTCATGTTCACCATGTTCACCAGCAGCGCCCAAGCATCCACGGACCTGCCCAGCGGCCCGGCGACTGTGGAGGTCACCGTGATTCCCGGTGACACTCTATGGGGGCTGGCCAGCGAGTACGCTGCAGGCTACGAAGTCAACGCGGCGATGAACCACATTGAGGAATTGAACTCCATCGATGCTGGTGTGCTGTACGTCGGGGACACTTTGGATATCCCCGTACTTTCAAACTAGGTGCCAGCTCACCATTGTTACCTGTTCTTGTCGTGGATTCACCGGCGAGAGCGCCTCACCATTAGAATTAATGCGTGAATGACCGTAGTGAACTTCTGAGTCAGCTGCCCCTGCGTGAGAATCTCCGCGGGCTATCCCCATATGGAGCGCCACAAATTGACGTTCCCATTCAGCTGAACGTCAACGAGAACACCCATCCATTGCCAGCGACAGTTATCGATGCCATCGCTCAGGAAGTAGCCAAAGCGGCTGCCGGCCTGAACCGTTACCCGGATCGTGAATTTACCGAATTGCGCGAGCTGCTCGCCGACTACCTCGGTCACGAACTGACCCGCGACAACATTTGGGCCGCAAACGGCTCGAACGAAATTCTCCAGCAGATCCTGCAGGCCTTCGGCGGCCCGGGGCGCAGCCTGCTGAGTTTCGTCCCCACGTACTCGATGTACCCGTTGCTCGCAAGTGGCACCGATACCGAATTCATTGCCGGAAACCGTGCCGAAGACTTCACCCTCTCGGCCGAATCCGCCGCCGCGCAGGTGCGCGAACACCGCCCAAACGTGGTATTCCTGTGCTCCCCGAATAACCCGACCGGAACCGCACTGGGCTTGGACGTTATCGAAGCGGTCTATGAGGCCGCCAGCGAAACCGACGCCATGGTGATCGTGGATGAAGCCTACGCAGAATTCTCGCTGGCAGGTACCCGATCGGCGCTCACCCTGCTCGAAGGGCGCCAGCGCTTGATCGTCTCGCGCACGATGTCCAAGGCTTTCGGCCTGGCCGGCGCCCGCGTGGGCTATCTAGCGGCGGCCCCCGAGGTGACCGACGCGATTCGCCTGGTGCGCTTGCCCTATCACCTCTCGGCGGTTACCCAAGCAACCGCCATCGCTGCGTTGAAGAATATCGAGCTGCTGCTCGCGCAGGTCGAAGACATCAAGACCCAGCGCGACCGCATCGTGTCCACGCTGATCGATCTCGGCTTGAAGCCATCTGTCTCGGATTCGAACTTCGTCTTCTTCGGCGGACTGGAGGATCCGCACGCCATCTGGCAGGGCCTGTTGGATGCCGGCATCATTGTCCGCGACAATGGAATCAAGGGAACGCTGCGCGTCACCGCCGGCACCGAAGCCGAAACCACCGCCTTCCTGGAGCACCTGGCCTTGTTGCTGGGTGCCCAGAAGTAGAATTCACCCACAAGCGAAGGAAGACATGTCTGCCGAATTGATTGGCGCTCGTCGCGCCCGGATGGAACGCGAGACCAGCGAATCATCAGTTTTCGTCGAGTTGGACCTGGACGGGACCGGGGTCTCGGAAATCAGCACGAGCGTGCCGTTCTATGACCACATGCTCACCGCCCTGTCCAAGCATTCGCTCATCGACCTGACCGTGCGTGCCACCGGAGATACCCATATCGACGTGCACCACACGGTGGAAGACGTGGCCATCACCATCGGCGAGGTGCTGCGCGTGGCCCTGGGCACCAAGGCGGGAATTCGCCGCTTTGGCACCTCCTACGCACCGCTGGACGAGGCGCTGTCGCGTTCGGTTGTCGACGTCTCCGGCCGCCCGTACCTGGTGCACGGCGGGGAACCGGCAGGCCAGGAATACCACCTGATCGGCGGGCACTTCACCGGTTCGATGACGCGGCACGTATTCGAGGCCATCACCTTCCATGCGCAGATCTGCGCGCATATCGAGGTGCTCTCCGGACGCGATCCGCACCACATCGTCGAGGCCCAGTTCAAATCATTCGCTCGCGCGCTGCGTGAAGCGGTCGAGCCGGACGCCCGCATGGGCGACAAGATCCCATCCACGAAGGGTGCCCTCTAAGTGGCGAAAAAAACTGTCGTCGTCCTCGATTACGGATCCGGCAACGTCCGCTCGGCCGTGCGGGCGCTGGAAGCCGCCGGCGCCGAGGTGGAGCTGACCGCGGATCCGAAAGCGATCTTGGCCGCCGATGGCCTCGTCGTTCCCGGCGTGGGAGCCTACGCCTCGGTGATGGAGCAGCTGACCAAGGTCGGCGCGCTGCGGTGGATTGGCCGCCGCATCGCCGGTGGCCAGCCGGTGCTGGGCATCTGCGTAGGACATCAGGTGTTCTTCGAGCAAGGTGTTGAGCACGGGGTGAAAACCGAAGGCATCGGCGAGTGGCCCGGTGTGGTCGAGCGCCTGCAAGCAGAGGTCATCCCGCATATGGGATGGAATACCGTGCGCCCACCGGAGAACTCCCGGCTCTTCGCCGGGATCGAGGACGAGCGGTTCTACTTCGTGCATTCCTATGGCGTGCAGAAGTGGGAGTTCGATGTTACCCAACCGGCGATGACCCCGCCCCAGGTCACTTGGTCCACCCATGGCACCGATTTCGTCGCGGCCGTGGAAAACGGTCCGCTGTCCGCCGTGCAATTCCACCCGGAAAAGTCCGGCGACGCCGGGGCGCGGTTGCTGCGCAACTGGTTGGAGACACTTTAGGACATGTGGGCCATCATCCTGCTAACCCTCGGTGCTTTCCTCGCCGGTGGCGCGATCTCGCTCAAAAGCCAGAAAGCGCACATCTCGTGGATCATCGCGTTATGGGCCTTGGCCGCCGCGGCAATCGTCGCCGGCTGGGTCCAGACTCTCTAGACATTAGCGACAGAAGGAAATTATGAGCGAGCAACCAATTCTTGAACTGCTCCCGGCGGTAGATATCGCCGGAGGCCAAGCCGTTCGCCTGGTGCAGGGCGAAGCCGGGTCGGAAACCGGATACGGCGATCCGCTGGAGGCGGCCCTGTCCTGGCAGCGCGAAGGGGCCGAATGGCTCCACCTGGTGGATCTCGACGCGGCCTTTGACCGCGGCAACAACACCGAGGTGGTCCGCCGCATCGCCGATGAACTGAACATCAAGGTGGAACTCTCCGGCGGCATCCGCGACGATGCCTCGCTGGAGCGCGCCCTGGAATTCGGGGCCACCCGGGTGAACCTGGGGACCGCGGCCTTGGAGAATCCCGAATGGACCGCGCGCGTCATCGAACGCTTCGGCGAGCAGATCGCGGTGGGCATGGACGTGCGCGGTACCACGCTGTCCGGCCACGGCTGGACCAAGGACGGCGGCGACCTCTGGGACGTGCTGGCACGCTTGGAAGATGCCGGCTGCGCCCGCTACGTGGTCACCGACGTGACCAAGGACGGCACCTTGCGCGGTCCGAACGTTGAACTGCTGCGCGAAATCTGCGCAAAGACCACCAAACCGGTGATCGCCTCCGGCGGCATCTCCTCGCTGGAAGATCTGCGCGTGCTACGCGAATTGGTCTCGGAGGGTATCGAAGGCGCGATCATGGGCAAGGCGCTCTACGCCGGCCAGTTCACTCTTGCCCAAGCGCTGGACGTGGCAGGCCGCCGCTAGCCTCCACCTGTCTCAATAGCGGACCCGAACCAGCGCACACACCGCGCAGGTTCGGGTTCTTTGCTTTCCGCGCCGGAACCGGGATGGGTGGCCAAGGTCATGAACAGATTCTCCTCGCAGGACTTTCGCATTTGGACCCGGCAGATAGCATAGTTTCATGAGCACTTCGCACCACGAATCCGAACCCGAACGCCACCTGCCCGGGCATATCGCCGCGGCGTTGGCGCAAGCTGGCAACCGCGCAGATTCTGCCGGCCAAGGCTGGGATGGCCGGGACTTGAGCGGCGAGGAAAATCCGTTGCACAAGTTTGACAAGGACGATGGAGCCGCCGACCCGGCCGTGGTGCGCGCCCTGGCCGAACTCCGCGCGGGAACCGGAGACGAGGCCGGCGTGCATCGGGCCCTGTCCCAGGCTCGCGTCTTCGTGGCGGTTGTCGCCCAGCTGGGCGAGGAAGCGCTGACCGAACACGGTTTCGCCGCCGATAAGGAAGCCGACATGGCGCTGGTCAAGATCAAGGCACCCGACGGGCGGATGGCCTTGCCGGTATTCACCACGGTCGAGCGCTTGCAGGCCTGGCATGGCGAGGCCCGCCCGGTTGCGGTCTACGCACCCCGCGCGGCCCTGTCTGCGGTGAGCGAAGAAGCCCAACTGCTGGTGCTAGACCCGGGCAGCGACTTCACCTTCGTGCTGCGCCGTCCCGGAATGTGGAGCCTGGCCAAGCAAACCGATTGGACCCCGAGCTATCTCAGCGAGCACATCGCCAAGCTCGTTGAAGAGGCGACCGCCGGCTGTCGGGCGCTCCGCGCGGTGAAGGTGGCGCCGGGCCGGGGAGTCGGCTCGCGAGACGTCTCTGGAGCGGCAGTCCTAGGCGGCGGCCCCGGACCGGAGCTGAACCTGCAGTTCGTCTTCGCCGCCGGGACCCCCGAGCCCGAAGCCCGCCAGAGCACCAAAGACATCCATGGGCGCCTGGCCCAAAACCCAGAATTCGCAGAAGCGGTCGATTCGCTCGAAGTGAGTTTGCTCAGCGCACCAGACTAAGAGACAAGGACACCACCGGGTATGAAACGGTATTGGCAGATTCTGCGGCAGCCGCAGATTTCAACGCTGCTAGTCATCGGAATGATTGCCCGATTGCCGCACTCGGCGCTGAGCATGCTGCTGCTTCTGCATCTGGTCACGAACCTAGATCAGAGCTGGGTGTCCGCCGGACTGGTTACCGCGCTGATGACACTCGGCATTGCCATCGGCGCCCCGTGGCGCGGTGCCCGGGTCGATGCGTGGGGGCTGCGCCGGGCGCTGATCCCTTCGATCTTCGTCGAAACCATCGTCTGGTGCACCGTCCCGCACGTGTCGCTGGAGTGGGTGTACCCGCTGGCCTTCATCGGCGGGCTCTTCTCACTGCCGGTGTTCTCCGTAGTCCGTACCGCCCTGGGCATCATGACCACCGGAGATAACCGGCGCACCGCCTTTGCGCTCGATGCGACGGCCACCGAACTGGTGTTCATCGTCGGACCGGCCTCGGCAGGGATCGTCGCCACGCAGATCAGCAGCACCATCGGGCTGAGCGTCATCGGGGTGACCGCATCGGTCGCCGGTCTGGCGCTGATGATTTTGAACCCGCCTACGCGCAGCGATGACCCCAAGGCGGTGGCCCTGCGCGCCAACGTGCACGAGGAGCGCCTCGGCGCGGAGGCCAGTTTCATCGCCGCGGCCCCCTTCGGCGTGGCCGAGGTCGAAGGCGAATTGATCACCGCGGGTTGGAAGTCCGCGCGCGCCCGGATCAAGAGCCGCGGACGTGCGTTCAAGAGCCGCTTCAACTGGATCAGCGCCTCGGTGCTTGCGGTGTTCATCGCCGCCGGTGGTGCCGGTGCGCTGCTCACCGGCACCGAGGTGGGCATCGTTGCCGAACTCGAAGCGCAGTCACGCTCCGGTGACCTGGGGATCGTATTCCTCTTCTGGTGCGGTTCGTCGCTGATCGGCGGGCTGGTCTACGGCTCGATGAACCGGGCCATCTCCCCGCTCCTGCTGCTCTTGGCGATGGCGGTGCTGACGGTGCCCATGTACTTCGCCACCGACACCTGGAGCTTGGCGCTGCTCTCGCTCGCCCCTGGCCTGCTCTGCGCGCCCACGCTCTCGGCGGCCTCCGAATGGCTCACCGATCTGGTCGCGGAGAATCGCCGCGGCGAGGCCATGGGCTGGTACGGTTCTGCGATGACCACCGGCACCGCGCTCGGTTCACCGCTGACCGGCATCTTCGTGGATACGCTCGGCCCCGCCCAGGCATTTATCGGCATCGGCTTGCTGGCGGTATTCATCGTGGTAATCGCATTGATCGCCCAGCAGATTCGCCGACGAGTGCGCCGCACCCGCCGCACCCGTCGCGCGCGGATGGGCGGCTTCGTTTAGGCAGAGGCGAGTTTGAGCTCGTAGTGATCCAGCCCGTCGGTGCTTGACCGCCCCGTGAAGCCTCTGCGCGCCAACAACTTGGCTGAGGCAACATTGGCTGGGTCAACCCGGGCGATCAAACGGCGCACCTGAAATAGTTCGGGGATCAGCCCTATCGCGTTATTGACCATGGCACCGGCGATTCCCTGACCCCAATAGCCGGGGGAGACCCAATACCCAAGTTCGACTCCCTCGGGTTTACGGGTGGCGACGACCAGCCCTGCCGGATGCCCCGCAGCGATAGCCACAAACCAGCGAGTGGCCCCAACCGTGGCCAGCGGCAGCGCGCTCAGTGCCAACTGGATTCGCTCGCCGATCGTCTGATCGTCCCAGACCGAGCCGTCACCGATATAGCGAGTGACTCGTTCATCGGAGGCCAGGGAAATGACGAACGGCCGATGCCCCTCGTGCAATGGTTCCAGAACAATCTTCTGCGTTTGACGGTCCATCAATGATCCTGCCTCTCGTAGTGGAATCGTGCTTCTACTAGCGCTCCGGCCCATCGGTTTTCAGCCGGGAGTAGCAGTACATGTCCTTGCGCTCGGTGCCGATCAGTTGCCAGCTTCGCAGTATTCCTTCGCGGGTGAAACCGCATTTTTCGGCGGCCCGCCAGGAACCTTCGTTCCATGGTTCGACGTACAGCTCCACCCGATGGATGGGCGCAAGCTCCAGGGCCCAAACGGTGAGTGCATCCATCGCCGCGCTCACCGCACCGCGTCCACGGTGTCCAGGATCGACCCAGTATCCGATACATCCGATACTTGCCCGGCCGGCGGCAACGTTGTGCAGCCACAAGCCGATTTGCCCGACCGCCCGATTCGTCTGCGCCTCGGCGATCGCGAAAGAATACCCGGTGCGCTCAGCCACGCGCTGTTGCTGCCTGTAAATGAAGTCCGCGAAGTCCTGGCTGGATCCCTTAATGGGAACGCTGGTGATCAACGGAATGAGCGGATCCAGCGAGGCCGCCTCGATCAGTGCCACGTCGCGGATGTCGAACGGCCGCAAGACATAGCGCCCGGCGTGCAGCACCGGCTGTTCGAAAGTCTCCATTATTGAAGCCTATCTAGTGCAACGCGTTGTGGCTCGTTTCGATCCGGCAATATCTGTTCCGAAACGGAAAGTTCATGTTTAAACGAGCATGGATCCGCTTCCCGAAGGAAGCGGATCCATGACGTTAATCTCTTAATATTCTGCGAAATAATCGCTAGTTGACCGGTCCGGTGAGCTTTTCGCCCGGGCCCTTGCCTGGCGCATCCGGGATCAATGATGCTTCGCGGAAGGCGAGCTGAAGGCTTCGCAGACCGTCACGCAGTGGTGCCGCGTGCTGTGATCCAAGCTCCGGCGCACCCGCGGTGACTAGGCCAGCTAGAGCGGTAATTAGCTTGCGAGCTTCATCAAGATCCTTCAGCTCATCGGCGTCATCACCTTCTGCCAGTCCGCATTTGACCGCGGCCGCGCTCATCAGGTGAACTGCGGCGGTGGTGATGATCTCTACTGCTGGAACTTCTGCGATGTCTCGCATCTGCTGCTCGACGGCGTGCTGCTGCGAGTTGGTGTCTTCGGTACTCATACTGCTAAGCTTGTCACAGACCGACTCAATACAGGTACTTGAGAGCGTCCGGTATCCGGATGATGTCACCAAGAGATCAGTGTTGAGCCATGCAAGTGGAGGCCAACTCCCACCCGCAGTAGCCGCTTAGGCTTCCGGGTAATTCGGCAGGATATTTATGAGTATCCGGAAATAGTTTTACGGGGAAATATCGTAAAACTATTGTGTCGTCTATCTTTTGGCCTTCGCCTGCACTTCGCAGACGGGGGCCTTCTTCATTTGCGAGTAAGTGACTTACGAAAATCAGGAGTGACACATCAGCGATCCACGCATTAATGAGCGCATTCGCGTGCCAGAGGTACGTCTCGTCGGCCCCAATGGTGAGCAGGTAGGAATCGTCCGCATCGAGGACGCACTCCGACTCGCTGTCGAGTCCGATCTGGACTTGGTCGAGGTGGCACCGACCGCCAAGCCTCCTGTATGCAAACTGATGGACTTCGGCAAGTTTAAGTACGAAGCCGCTGTCAAGGCTCGTGAAGCTCGTAAGAACCAGACCAACACGATCCTGAAGGAAGTTCGCTTCCGCCTGAAGATCGACACCCACGACTACGAGACCAAGGTCGGCCACGCACTGCGCTTCTTAGGTGCAGGCGACAAGGTCAAGGCCATGATCCAGTTCCGTGGACGTGAGCAGCAGCGCCCAGAGATGGGCATTCGCTTGCTAGAAAAGTTTGCAGCAGACGTAGCAGAGGTCGGGCTCGTAGAGTCCACACCTCGCATCGATGGCCGAAACATGGTCATGGTTGTCGGTCCGCTGAAGAACAAGGCAGAGGCTCGCCGCGAACAGCAGCAGAAGTCGGGTGGCCGGGAAAGCGCGAAGCGCAAGATCCGCACCGACGCTCCAGAAGAGACCGAGGGTCAGAACGTCGCAGCAGCGATGGATGATGAAGCTCTCGCGAAGCTGGAGCAGGCTCGCAACGCGGCTGAAGGCGAAGCCTAGCCCAAGCATGTTGGGCCTCCGGGCCCGTCATCGGAAACGGTGAAGGATCTTCCTTGCGAAGGTCCAACTACAAGAGAACAGCAGCGGTCACCTTGCCAAGAGGCCCGCTTCGGATGATCCCCACAGATCTCACGATTTATGTGGAGCACGTTAGGAGAACGGCAGCTATGCCGAAGTTCAAGACTCACAGTGGCGCCAAGAAGCGCTTCAAGCTGACTGGTAGCGGCAAGCTCAAGCGCCAGCAGGCCAACCGTCGTCACTACCTGGAGCACAAGTCCTCGCGCGTCACGCGCCGCCTGGCTTCTGACCAGCTGGTAGCTAAGGCCGATGTGAAGACCATCAAGCGGATGCTGGGCCTCTAAGCTCTCCCTTTCGCAATTCGGGGAAGCACAACCCCAACAACCATAGATTTCGCTTTCACCTGGTTATCCCGGGTGGGAGGAACTGACTTGAAGGAGTACACACGTGGCACGTGTGAAGCGGGCAGTAAACGCCCATAAGAAGCGTCGCGTCGTTCTGGAACGCGCAAAGGGTTACCGCGGTCAGCGTTCGCGCCTGTACCGTAAGGCCAAGGAGCAGCTGCTCCACTCGTTCGTTTACAGCTTCAACGACCGCCGTAAGCGCAAGGGCGACTTCCGTCGCCTGTGGATCCAGCGTATCAACGCTGCATCCCGCGCCAACGGCCTGACCTACAACCGTCTGATCCAGGGCCTGAAGGCCGCTGAGGTCGAGGTTGACCGTCGCATGCTCTCCGAGCTGGCTGTTTCGGACTCGAACGCTTTCGCTACCTTGGTCAAGGTTGCAAAGGACGCTCTTCCGGCAGATGTCAACGCTCCTCGCGGCGCAGAAGCACCAGCTTCCGCACCAAAGGCTGCCAAGGCTCCAAAGGCCGCAGCTGCACCAGCAGCCAAGAGCGTCGAAGGCGAAGGCGTGATCAAGGCCGTTGAAGGTCAGGACGCACCAGAAGGCTTCGTCATCAAGGGCAACGCCGGATCGAACAAGTACCACGTCCCAGGCTCGACCTGGTACGAGCAGACCGAGGCCGAGTTCTGGTTCAACTCGACCGAAGCTGCCAAGGGCGCAGGCTTCGAGCCAGCTGGTGGAGAATCCCGCCAGCAGATGAAGTAAATCCGTTTCTCCCTTTGAGCTAAGCCTCAGGTAGGACAGATCACACCGTAGGGTGGGTGCCGCACATAGTGCGGAACCCACCCTTCGGTGCTTCTACCGGTATTCTCGAATAATGACGAGCTTTCCCCCAGACGTGATGTCCAATCCGCGCGCCGACCGAGTCAAGGCGGTCGCCCGCCTGGCCCACCGCAAGGGCCGTGAGGCAACCGGCGAATTCCTTGCCGAAGGCCCGCAAGCGGTCCGCGAGGCGCTGGTGGCGCACCGTTCCAACGACCAGCTGGTCCAAGAGGTTTACGTGGTCCCGGGTTTCCTGGAGCGCCACGAAGAATTTACGGCTTTGCTCGACGCGGCCAAGGTGCGCACCTATTTTGTCACCGGCGATGTCATCTCGGCGATGGCGGATACGAAGAACCCGCAAGGCATCCTCGCGGTCGTCGCAATGTCCCAGCCGCAGCTTCCCGAGGTGCTGGCCAGCAACCCCAAGCTGATCGCGGTGCTCTGCCGAATTCAGGATCCGGGCAATGCCGGAACCATTCTGCGTGCCGCCGATGCGGCGGGTGCCGACGCGGTGATCCTGACCAAGGACAGCGTCGACATCTACAATCCGAAGGCCGTTCGCTCCACCGTCGGCTCGCTCTTCCACTTGCCGGTGCTCAGCGACGTCGACCTCGACGAATTCATCGTTGCCGCCGGGGAACGCCTGCAAGTGCTCGCGGCCGATGGCTACGCTGCCCACAACCTGGACACTCTGCAGGATGCGGCGGTACTGCGCGCGGGGAGTGGAGCCGATCTGCCTGAGCATGAACCGGTGCTCGAGCGGCCCACCATCTGGCTCTTCGGCAATGAGGGGCAGGGGCTCGACGAGCAGGAAAAGGACCTGGCCGGGTACAAGGTCGCGGTGCCGCTCTATGGGGTGGCCGAATCGCTGAACGTGAGCACCGCCGCGACGGTTTGCCTGTATGCCTCGGCCCGCGCCCAACGCTAAAGCCCAAGGAACACCTCCATGAATCTGAAACAGATCGTCGCCGTAGCCATCGTCGATAGCTTCGCCTCGCCGACAAAAATGCTGGCCGCCCGGCGCAACCGCCCGGCAGTCTTGGCCGGCCTTTGGGAGTTTCCCGGTGGCAAGGTCGAACCGGGGGAGTCGGATATCGAGGCGGTGCATCGAGAGCTGCGCGAGGAGCTCGGCGTGCAGCTGACGCTCGGCGCCGAAATAACCGGCCCGCTCACGCAGGGCTGGGCGCTGAACGAACAGGCCGCCATGCGGGTCTGGTTCGCCACCATCAGCTCCGGCACCCCTGACACGCTCGACGGGCACGACCAATTGGCCTGGCTGGCACTGGACGAATCGCTGGGCACCGCGGTGCCGTGGATCGAAGCGGACGCTCCGATCGTCGCCGCCTGCCTGGCTCAAGCCCATGCAGGGCGCGCGCTCTAAACCGCGTAAGCTGGAACAAGTGCCCAGTGTCGGCAAAATGTAGATAATCAATCAATAAACTTGAGGAGCAATCCGAGTGAAAAGACTTCTTGGCGTTCTCGCGCTGGTATTTACCGCAATCCTGGCCTTGTCCGGATGCGTCAACATGAACGCTGAAGTCAATGTGACCGGTGCCGATCAGGCCACCGGTGCGCTGCAGGTCACCACTCATCAGGAAAACCTGCAGGGCCAGCCCTTCGAAGACGTGCTGGCCAGCCAGCTGAATACCGATGAACTGGATCAGATCCTCGGCGAGCAGTGGAGCTACACCACCGTCGACGACGGGGAGAACGTCGGACTGCGTTTCGAAACCGTCGGCAAGATGAACTTCGTTCAGCTGCAGGATGCCTTCAATACCTTCGGCTTCCCAATCTCGCTGACCGACAAGGGCGGCGAATTTGAGTTCTCGATGCCCGGTGCCGGAGAAGTCGTGGTCAACGAACAGTTCACCGAGGCAAACCTGGTAGTCAGCTTCCCGGGCAAGGTTGTTTCGCACTCTGCGGGCGAGATCGAGCACCACTCGGTAGCCTTCGATATGATGGCCGGCGCCGAGGAATACAAGGCCACCGGCAGCGCCAACTACGCGTTGTTCTACTCGGTGATCTTCGGCGGCGCCCTGCTGGTGCTCGTGCTGATCATTGTCCTGGCCTTTGCGCCGAAGGGTGCCAAGGACCCGAGCGGCCACTAAGCGAATCGTAAGCATCTTCACGGCCCGGGCCCGTCATCGTTGAAACGTTGGCGGGCCCTAGCCAATAGAATAGGAACCAAGAGTTCCACGAGCGAAGAGAAGGATCGATCGATCCCATGTCTGATCAGACAACCCAAGAGGCAACGGAGACGGACCAAAGCGTCCCGCATCCGACCGATGAAGCAGGCATCAACGCCGCGGTCCAGGCGGCACTAGCAGCCATCGAAACCGCCGGCGACCTGACCGAACTTAAAGACGCACGGCTGGCGCACACCGGGGAGAAGTCCGCCCTGTCGCTGGCCAACCGCCAGATCGGCAAGCTGGACAAAACCGAGAAGGCCGTAGCTGGCAAGCTCGTCGGTGGCGCCCGCGGCCGCGTCAACAAGGCCCTGGCCGCGCGCACCGAGGTGCTCGAGGAAGCCGAAGCCGCCCGCATCCTGATCGAGGAAACGGTCGATGTCACCGCCGCGCCGCGGCGCCGCCGTGCCGGCGCCCGCCACCCGCTCTCGGTCCTGCAGGACCGCGTCTCGGACATCTTCGTCGGCATGGGCTGGGAAATCGCCGAAGGCCCCGAGGTGGAATCCGAATGGTTCAACTTCGACGCGCTGAACTTCAAGCCGGACCATCCTGCCCGCGAGATGCAGGACACCTTCTTCATCGAGCCCGCCGACGCGCACCTGGTATTGCGCACCCACACCTCCCCGGTGCAGGTCCGCTCGATGCTGGAGCGCGAGGTGCCGGTCTACGTGCTCTGCCCGGGACGCACCTTCCGCACCGATGAGCTGGACGCCACGCACACCCCGGTCTTCCACCAGTTCGAAGGACTGGCCGTGGACAAGGGCCTGACCATGGCCGATCTGCGCGGCACACTGGAGCACTTCGCCCGCCAGATGTTCGGCGCCGAGGCACAGATCCGCCTGCGCCCGGCTTACTTCCCGTTCACCGAGCCGAGCGCCGAGCTCGATATCTGGCACCCGGGCGCCAAGGGCGGACCGCGCTGGATCGAGTGGGGAGGCTGCGGCATGATCAACCCGAATGTGCTGCGCGCCGCCGGCATCGATCCGGAAGAGTACTCCGGCTTCGCCTTCGGCATGGGCATCGAGCGCACGCTCATGTTCCGCAACGACGTTCCCGACATGCACGACATGATCGAGGGCGACGTCCGTTTCAGCCAGCACTTCGGGATGGAGATCTAGGTTATGCGTATTCCGCTTTCATGGCTGCGCGAGTATGCGCAGGTACCGGCCGATGCCTCGGCCGAAGACATCATGGCAGACCTGGTCAAGGTCGGCCTCGAGGAAGAGGACGTGCACCGTCCCTCCGACACCCTGTCCGGCCCGATTGTCGTCGGCCAGGTGCTCTCCCTGGTTAAGGAGGAGCAGACCAACGGCAAGACCATCAACTGGTGCCAGGTCCGCGTGGTTCCAGAAGGCCAGGAGCAGCCGCTGACCGGCAAGGGCATCGAGCCATCCGGGGTGCAGGGCATCATCTGCGGCGCGCACAACTTCGTGGAGGGCGACAAAGTTGTTGTCACCCTGCCCGGCGCGGTGCTGCCCGGGGACTTCAAGATCACCCCGCGCAAGACCTACGGCCACGTCTCGGCCGGCATGATCGCCTCTTCCCGCGAGCTGGGCATCGGCGAGGACCACGACGGCATCATGGTGCTCTCCACCCTGGGCTTGGACCCGGAGCTGGGCACCGACGTCATGGAGCTGTTCGGGCTGACCGACCAAGCCGCCGAGATCAATGTGACCCCGGACCGCGGCTACTGCTTCTCGATCCGCGGCGCCGCCCGCGAATACGCGCTGGCCACCGGCACCTCGTTCACCGACCCGGCCACCACCGTGAAGGTCACCCCGGCCGCCGAGGCCGGGCACCGGGTCGTGCTGGAAGACAGCGCCCCGATCTACGGCGTGCCAGGCTGCACCCGCTTCGTAACCCGCGAAGTCACCGGCGTCGACCCGAGCCGTCCGACCCCGCGCTGGATGGCTTCGCGCCTGCAGCTGGCCGGCATGCGCTCGATCTCGCTGATCGTGGACATTTCGAACTACGTGATGCTCGAACTCGGCGCGCCGCTGCACTTCTACGATGCGGACAAGCTCACCGGAGCCATCACCGTGCGCCGGGCGAACCCCGGGGAGAAGCTCACCACCCTGGATGCCAAGGAGCGCGAACTGCACGTGGAGGACCTGCTGATCACCGATCAATCAGGGGCCATCGGCATCGCCGGCGTCATGGGCGGGGCCACCACCGAGGTCAGCTCTGAGACCGGCCGCGTGCTGATCGAGGCCGCGCACTTCGACGCGGTCTCCATCGCCCGCTCGCGCCGCCGCCACAAGCTGCCCTCGGAAGCTTCCAAGCGTTTCGAGCGCGGAGTTGACCCGCAGGTGATGCAGATCGCCGCACAGCGTGCCGTGGACCTGCTGGTCGAGCTCGCCGGCGGCACCGAGACCGCGCGGGTCACCGACGCCGGCGAAATCCCGGCGGCCACGGTGATCGAATTGCCGGCCGGATACGCCGAACGCCTGATCGGGGTGCCGTACACCGACGCGCAGACCATCGAGGCGCTGGAAGGCATTGGTGCGTCCGTCGTGCAGAACGCCGCCGGTTTTGCGGTCACCGCACCGAGCTGGCGCCCTGACCTGGCGATCAAGGAAGACCTGGTCGAAGAGGTCGCCCGCGTGGTCGGCTACGACCAGATCCCCGCGACCCTGCCGGTGGCCCCTCCGGGCCGCGGCCTGACTCGCGCCCAGTCCCAGCGCCGCCGCCTCCTGCAGGGCCTGGCCGACTTCGGACTGACCGAAATCCTGTCCTACCCGTTCGTCTCCGCAGCGCAGAACAACGCCTTCGGCGCACCGGTGGCCGGAACCACGGTCGACGCGGTGACCCTGGCCAACCCGATCTCCAAGGAATTCCGTTTCCTGCGCACCTCGATGCTGCCGGGCCTGCTGGACACCGCACGGCGCAACCTGGGCCGCGGATTCCGCGATCTGGCCCTCTACGAGGGCGGCTTGGTGTTCCTGCCGGGCGAACGGCTGGGCTCTTCGGTGCTGCCTCCGCTGGGCGTGAAGCCAAGCGATGAGGTACTTGCCGAGCTGTTCGGCGGGGTGCCGGAGCAGCCGTGGCATGTGGCCGCGGTCTTCACCGGCCACGAGGCCGCCGCAGGCGTCGGGTTCACCCCGCGCGCCTGGGACTGGGCCGACGCGCTGGATACCGCACGCACGATCGCGGACCTGCTCGGATCCCCGCTGGAGGTTGCCCAGGGCAGCCACCAGGCCTTCCACCCGGGCCGCGTCGCGGCACTGAAGCTCAACGGAGAAGTCATCGGCTACGCCGGTGAACTGCACCCGCAGCTGCTCAAGGACGCCGATCTGCCGGCCCGCACGGTCGCCATGGAGCTGAACGCCACCGCACTGATGGCCGCCGCTCCCGCCGTGGTCGTCGCACAGCACCTGTCCACCCAGCCGCTGGCCACTCAGGATGTCGCGCTGATCGTGGACGAGCACGTTGTCGCCGGAGACGTGCTGCGCACCCTGCGCGAAGGCGCCGGTGCCCTGCTCGAAGACATCGCCCTATTCGATGTCTACCAGGGCAAGGGCATCGAGGACGGCAAGAAGTCGCTGGCTTTCGGGCTGCGCTTCCGCTCCGAGGATCGCACGCTGACCGCCGATGAAGCCTCCGAGGCGCGCGCCGCCGCGGTGGCCCTGGCTACCGAGAAGTTCGGCGCCACCCAGCGTTAAGCCAGGCATAGCACGCCCAACGCCCCGAGAGATCCGCAGCCCGCGGAAATCTCGGGGCGTTTGCCGTTTCCGGATGAAAAATGGGTGAACAGGCCGAAAGTTTCTGCCGTTGTCCCGGCCGAAGCCGGCGCGTACCGATAGAATTAGCGTTTATGGCAGACTCGGAAGGCGGTATCCCATGGGCTCACGCGTAGCTTCGCGCCTCGGCGCCGTCTTGCTGATCCTGGTGCTCGGCATCGCGGCGGTGGCCGTAGCGGTATTCCTGGCGATGGGAGCGGTCACCATGATCCAACGAGGCGCCGGCGTGCATCTGGATGATCCACCCACACCTACGATGGAGTGGGAAGAAGAATCCCACCGGCCCTTGGGGCCACGCGCCACGCTTCCCGGAGACGAGCTCGGATCCTAGACCCCCGATGGATTAGCCGCCGGCCCCGGCTTGAATGGCCAGGATTCCCGCGGCGAGCAGGCCCGCAATGAGCGAAGTGGCCCCGACCGCGATCAGCCAAGCTAGCTTGCTGGGCTTTTGCGGGTCCTTGCCGATGACGCTGAGGAAAAATCCCGCCGGCATCAAGATTGCGGCAACTGGTACGCCGAGCCGAGCCACAGAGCCGAAGAAGTTCTCCGTGGCGAAATGATCGGTGTAGGGAAGCAGCGCCAGGGCGAGCACGAGCAGCACGCCGGCATGCGCGTGCCCGGCACGAAACCAGGACTTCTGCAGCTCATTGGCGTACAGCGCACCGGTGGTGATCCTGAGCAGCAACTGCCCGCCGGTGGTCACCACGATCAGCGACAGCAAAAGAATTCCGGCGAGCATGAGGGTCTCTGCTTCCAACAGGATGCCTTCCTTCGTATTGTTGGACGCGGCATGGGACCTACGCCTCCCAGCATAGGCAGAGCCGCCGCATCTGGATAGGGCAGCGGAGCCAGCCAAGATCCCGCATCGCAGCTTCTGCGCGTGAGCTCGTGAAACGGGGCCCACGAAGCGAGCGGTGGGCAGCTTAGCCCTCGCGACGGCGGGCCGCGGAGCGTCACATAGGATCCGCTAAACCGCGAATTGCTAGGCTCAGAGAATGATCCTGGAACACGCAATACTTCCTGTCCGACAAGGTCGGGAAGCAGAATTCGAGGCCGCCTTCGCCGAGGCGCGAAAGCTGATCGAGTGCCAACCGGGGTTCGCGAACTTGGAGCTATCGCGTTCGATCGAATCCCCGGGAGACTATCTGCTGCTGGTGCGCTGGGTGTCGGTTGCGGCCCACACCGAGGGCTTTCGCCGTTCGCCGGAATACCAGCGGTGGAAGCAGGCGCTGCATCACTTCTACGAGCCGTTCCCCGTCGTTGAGCATTTCACCACGGTCGTCGCCAGCGGATTCGACGCGTCCGGCCACGCGGAATGATGGCAACATGAGTCTTGAGCTGCCCGTTGCGGTGCGCGCCTCGGCAGTGTCCGGGATCCGCCGGTTCACCAAGCGCCGCTTCCGCTATTTCAACTACGCGCTGCGCTACCGAGACGGGCGCGAGGTATCCGATCTGGGATCGATCGAATTCGGCAAGCTGACGCAGGGGCACCGCTACCCGGCGGACACGCATTGCGTGCGCAACGGGGCCGAGCGGCACTGCCCCGAGAGCGGCGATGGGGTCTGGGTGGATTATCCGTACGGGAATCCGCTGCCCTCATAAAGCATGCCGTCGCGCTCCGGAGGGGCCTAGCCTTCGGGTTCGTAGCCGATCAGCCAGTGCAGTCCGAAGCGGTCCACAACCTGCCCGTCGGTCGCGCCCCACGGCTTAGCCGCGAGCGGATCGATCACCTCGCCATCCTGCGCGAGCTGGTCGAACCAGCCGTGCAAAACCTCCGGGGCCGCGGTTCCCAGCAGCGAAAGCATCAGCCCCTGCATGGCCACGGACTTTTCCCCTTCGGCGGCGTCCGCCCCGAAGAGGGTGACCACGCCGTCGAGCATGCCGTGGGCGATCGCCTCGCCGGCGCCATCTGCGCGGGAGAATTCCGCGTAGCTGAATAGCGAGAGCTTCCCGCCGAAGATCTGCGCGTAGCGGCCCAAGGCTTCCCGGGCGGTGCCGGGGAAGAGCACATAGGGCGCGGGCGCCGCAGCCCGCCGTACGGTTTCGGCGGGATCGGCCATGATCGTTCCTTCGCGCTGGGAATTCCGCCGGCATCCGGCGGTGGTGTTTCTCGGTTGCCCCAGCGTAGTGCCGGCTGCGGCCGAGGCACAAGGGCCGGCGCTAGAACTCCTCGCCGTGGTTGATAACCCGCGCCGCGCGGCCGACGATCTTCGGGTCCGGGGTGCCGACCAGCTCGTGGTCCTTGCCCTTGTATTCGAAGAGGTTCAGCACGTGGCGCATCGCCTGCAACCGGGCGCGCTTCTTGTCGTTGGACTTCACCACCGTCCACGGGGCGTGCTCGGTATCGGTCTTCAAGAACATCTGCTTCTTCGCGGCCGTGTAATCATCCCACTTGTCCAGCGAGGCCAGGTCCATGGGGGAGAGCTTCCACTGGCGCACCGGGTCGATCCGGCGAATCGTGAAGCGGGTCAGCTGTTCGCCGGCGGAGACGGAGAACCAGAATTTCACCAGGTCGATGCCCTCCTCGACGAGCAGCCGCTCGAAATGCGGGGTCTGCTCCAGGAAATGCTCCACCTGGTTTTGCGTGGAGAACCCCATCACGCGTTCCACCCCGGCGCGGTTGTACCAGGACCTGTCAAAGAGCACGATCTCCCCGGCGGTCGGGAAATGCTCGATGTAGCGCTGGTAGTACCACTGGCTGGATTCGCGCTCCGTCGGCTTTTCGAGCGCGACAACACGAGCGCCGCGGGGGTTCAGATGCTCGGCGAACCGCTTGATCGTGCCGCCTTTGCCGGCGGCATCGCGGCCCTCAAAAACGATCATCAGCCGTCGACCATGCACCTTGAGCCACTTTTGCAGCTTCAGCAGTTCGATCTGCAACGCTCGCTTCTCCGCGTCGTAGGTGACACGGTCCATCTTGGCCTCGTACGGGTAGTCTTCCCGCCAAGTGTCCACGATGCTCCCGTCGGCGCGAACTAAGACCGGGTCGTCGTCGTCATTGTCCAAAACCGAATATCCGTGGAAAGCCTCTTCGAGGAGGGGGAGTTCAACCGTCATGGCCCCAGCCTAATTTTTGCCGGTTAACACAATATGAACAATTGGGAAACCAGAGCTTGAAAAGGGAAGATGTGATTAAAACTCTTTGGCGGGTAGGAGAAAGAACTAATCGTGCTGCAGGGCGCGAACTTCGAGGCGGGGCTCCAAGGCGAATCCCGGTAGTGCTCGCCGTCGGACGCTCGATGAGCCGATCGAATGTTCTTGTATGCCCCGGTGTCCAGGGCCCGCGGGGAGCACGCTCCGGTCTGCTCGCGATGCTCTTATTTCTTACCCTCGCAGCTACCTGATTTTACGGCGATAGATCAGGTTCGCCAGCGAGTACGCGATCACTAGGATTCCCAGCAGCCAGGCCAGCGCCACCCAGATTTCTTGTCCAACTGGCTGCCCGGAAAATAAGTCCCGAAGTGTGTCAACGATGGAGGTCACCGGCTGGTGTTCGGCGAACCAGGCCACCGGAGAGGGCATCGAGGCGGTAGGCACAAAAGCGGAACTGATGAATGGGGCGAAGATCAACGGGTAGCTGAACGCGCTGGCCCCATCTACGGTCTTCGCGCTCAGCCCTGCGATGACCGCGAGCCAAGTCAACGCCAAGACGAAGAGCACCAGAATCCCCACTATCGCCAACCAGCCCCCGATCGAGGCTTGGGAGCGGAAGCCCATCAGCAGCCCCACCCCGATGACGATGGCGATCGATACCAGGTTTGCGAGCAGCGAGGTGAATACATGCGCCCACAACACGCTGGATCGGGAGATCGGCATGGATTGGAAGCGTTCAAAGATGCCGCCTTGCAAGTCCAGGAACAGCCGGTAGGCGGTATACGCAATACCCGAGGCAATGGTGATCAGCAGGATCCCGGGTAACAGGTAGTTGATGTAGGAGCCATCGGTGCCGGTATTAATTGCACCTCCGAGCACATAAACGAACAACAGCATCATGGCGATCGGGGTGATCGCTGTGGTGATGATCGTGTCGGGACTGCGCAGGATATGACGCAGCGAGCGTCCGGTGAGTACGCCGGTGTCGTGCAGGGCGTGGGCGGTCATGACGGCTCCTGATCCGGGGCGCCGACCAGAGCGAGGAACACGTCCTCCAAGGAAGGCTGCTTCTCCACATATTCAACGTGGGCCGGCGGCAGCAAGTCCTTGAGCTGGCCAAGGGTCCCGTTTTGAATGATGATTCCCCGGTGCAAGATCGCGATACGATCCGCCAGCTGTTCGGCCTCATCGAGGTACTGCGTGGTCAGCAGCACGGTAGTTCCGTCCGCGGCGAGCCGGCGTACGGTGTCCCAGACCTCCAAGCGTGCCTGCGGATCCAAGCCGGTGGTTGGCTCGTCCAAGAAAATGATGTGTGGATTCCCAATCAGGCTCATCGCAATGTCTAGCCGGCGACTCATTCCACCGGAATAGGTCGCGGCCTTCCGGTCGCCAGCTTCGCTGAGCGCAAACCGTTCCAACAGCTCCTTGGCATGCTGGCGAGGGTGTTCCAGATGACGCAGCTGCGCCATCAATACTAGATTTTCGCGGCCGCTGAGCACCGGATCGATGGCGGCGAATTGACCGGTCAGGCTGATCGTTTCGCGGACCTGGTGCGGCTGGGCGGCAATATCAAAACCGGCGACGCTCGCGCTGCCCGCATCTGCGGTCAGCAACGTGGAAAGTATCCGCACGAGTGTGGTTTTCCCGGCGCCGTTCGAGCCGAGTAATGCGAGGATCTCTCCGGGATTTACCTCCAGGTCAATTCCGCGGAGCACTTGGAGATCCTTATATGATTTTTTCAGCCCGCGGACGCTGATTGCGGTGCGCGCACCTTCGGTGTTCATGACTCTTCGCTTCGTTTCGCGTCCTGAACTGCCTTGATCAGCCGGGCGCGTTCTTTGTCGATCCATTGTTTTCCTCCGTAGGACTGAGTGAAGTTTTCAGCGAATTCCACTGGGTCCTCGCCAACAACTTCACTGAGCGGAAGCCGGTCGATGGAGGCTCGCTCCCACAGGTCAGCGTGGTCGATGAACATCTGCACGATGGTGTCCCCGTCGGTGATACCGCCGAAATACATGAAGTAGCGATTCAACGCCGTAGCTGTTGTGCGGTAGGGCTCGGGCAGGGCGTCCAAGCGGGCCTTGGCATCCTTGTACTGCTTTTTCTGCTGCAGCTGGCCGGTGAGAACTTCGTACCATTTGGTACTCATGAGGATTTTCCTTCTGCGTGGTTGGTGTAATTTGTGTGCAATGCTTCGATGCGTTCGGAGAGGAAGAACCAGCTCTTCCAGAACTCTTCGAGGTAATCGCGGCCCATCGCGTTCAAGGTGTAGACCTTGCGCGGTGGCCCCTTTTCCGAGGGCACCTTTTCCACGTCTACCTGGCCGCGTTTCTCCAAGCGGATCAGCAGGGCGTAGACGGTTCCTTCGACGATGTCGCTGAGCCCTTTGCCGCGCAGCCGTGCGGTGATTTCGTATCCGTAGGCCGGGGACTCATCCAAGATCGCCAAGACGATCCCCTCCAGGGTGCCCTTGAGCAACTCGGTCATCTGCTTTGCCATAGAGGCCTTCCAAACGCTATCTAGTGATAATGACTACCAGTAGATAGTATCGCCGACTACTGGTAGATGGCAATACCGAATAGCGAAGTTTTTGGCACGCAGAATCCGAAGATGCAACCGGGTAGACTCATGGAGCATTGCGCAACTGCGCTTAAAGAAACGAACCGCCGAGAAGACTCGACGGTTCGCAGGTGGTGCTCTATGCGACGCGCTAGCGTGGGAAAACCGGCAGCTGCAGGTCGTACAGCCACGGCCGCAGCAGGGCGGGGACATCCAGTGCGTCGGGGGCGAAACCCTGGGCGTGCGCGATGAACGCCTCGGTGTCCACGTGCCCGTGGCTTCGGGCAGCCACCCACTCCTTGAGCATCGCGTAGAAGGTTTCGGTGCCTAGCTCTCCGAGCAGCGCGAACAGCGCCATCGCGCCACGCTTGTACACGCGGTCATCGAACATGTCCTTGGCCCCCGGATCCCCGATGGCCAAATCCTGGTCCTGCCCGTCGAGCAGCTCCCAGGCCAGCCGGGCACGTTCGGCCATGGGCATAACCCCGGCGGCTTCGGAATACAGCCACTCGCTGAAGCAGGCGAAGCCCTCGTGCAGCCAGATGTCCTTCCAATGCTTCAGGGTCAGCGAGTTGCCCCACCACTGGTGGGAGAATTCGTGGGCGATCAGGCGCTGCGCCTCCCAATCCATGGACAGGTGGTTCAGCCCGAAGATGCTCAGCCCCTGGGCCTCGAGCGGGATCTCCAGCTCGTCGTTGACCACCACGATCTTGTAGCTCTCGAAGGGGTACGGGCCGAAGTGCCGTTCGAAGACCTCTGCCATCTCGGTCTGTTTGCCGAAGGCCCCGCGGACCTTCAGATCCATGCCGGGCACCGCATAGGCCACCAGATGCCGCTCCTCGTCGAAGGGGATCTCCGAATAGCGGCCGATCTGCAAGGTAGCCAGGTAGCTGGTCATCGGTTCGCGCTGCTCGTAGACCCAGGTGTCACGGCTGGCGGCGCGTGAATGGTTGATCAGTTCGCCGTTGGCCACTGCCCGGTAGCCGGCGTCGGTGGCGATGGAGAAGCGGTAGGTGGATTTGTGGCTCGGGTGGTCGTTGCAGGGGAACCAGGTCGCCGCGCCGGTCGGCTGACCGGAAACGAGCACCCCATCGGTCAGCTCTTCCCAGCCGACCTCGCCCCAGATACCGTTCTGCACCCCGGGGTTGCCTGCATAGCGCAGGGTCAACTCGGTGCGCTCGCCGGCGGCCAAGCGGCTCGGCAGCTGCACCTCGATGCGGTGGTTGCGCTTGGAGACCTGGGCCTTTTTGCCTTGGCAGGTGGCCTTCAGCACGCGCAGCCCGTGCAGGTTCAATTGCACGGTGTCCAAGTCCTGGAGCGCGCGCAGGTGCAGCACCGCCTTGCCTTCGAGCAGGTTGCTGGCGAGCTTGCAGGTCAGTTCCAGGTCGTAGTGGTCCACGGTGTACGCGGCCGAACCGTGGTGCTTGGTGTATTCATCCAAGATCTTCTGGGGCATCCGGCGCGGTCCTATACTGTCTGTGATTCGTCGGGCGTGATGTTCCAGCGTACCGCCGGATTGCCGCGCCAGTAGGTATTTGCTGGCAGCACCTCGCCGCGCAGCACCAGCGAAGCCGGTCCGGTGGTGGTGCCATCGGAGATCTTCGCAGCCGGCAGGATGACGCTGTGCGGGCCGAGCGTGGCACCGGCCCCGAGGGTGACCGTGTCAATGGACATGATGCGGTCGTGGAACAGGTGGGTCTGCAATACGCTGCCGCGGTTCACCGTCGCGTGATCTTCCAAGGTGACCAGATCTGCCTCCGGGAACCAGTAGCTTTCACACCACACCCCGTGCCCGATCTTTGCGCCCTGCGCGCGCAGGAACCAGACCAGCGCCGGGGTGCCGGAGGCCAGACGCGCAAACCACTGGGCGCAGACCAGCTCCACAAAAGAGGCGACCATTTCGGTACGCCAGATGAACGAGCTCCACAGCGTGTGTTCGCCCGGGCGGATCACCCCGACCACCAGCCATTTGGCGGCCAACGCGGTGAATGCGGCGAGAGCTCCGGCCAAGACCAGTACCGCGCCGGAGAGCAGTGCGGCGGACAGCGGGTTCACGTGGGTCACCAGCGCGGACAGCGCCCAGAGCACTCCGGCGGCGATGCCGACCGTGGTGAATACCGCCAGGCAACGGGAGAGCTCCCAGGCCGCACGCATGACCTTGAGCTTCATCGGCGGCTGGTAGGTGCGCTCGGATTCGGCATCCACCGTGGTGCGGCGCAGCTTATGCGGGGGAGATCCGATCCAGGAAGTTCCGGCCTTCATCTTCCGTGGGGTCGCCGAAAGCACCGCAATCAGCGAACGCTTGGGCACCCGGCGGCCGGCATGCAAGATGCCGGAGTTGCCGAGGAACGCCTTTTTGCCTACGCGCACCGGGGCGATGTGCATCCAGCCGCCGCCCAATTCGTAGGAGGCGACCATGGTGTCATCGGCCAAGAACGCGCCCGAGGCGATGGTGGTCATCTTCGGGATCAGCAGCACCGTGGAGATTTCCACGTCACGGCCCACCTTGGCGCCGAGCAGCCGCAGCCACACCGGGGTGAACAATGAAGCGTAGAGCGGGAAGAGCGCATCGCGGGCGGTATCCAGCACGCGTTCGGTCGCCCACGCCTGCCAGCCGACCCGGGAGGTGACCGGATGCCAGCCTTCGACCAGGCCAATGGACAGCAATCGCACCTCGACGATGATCAGCGCCATCATGGACAGGAACCACACCAGCGCGGCGAGCAGCACCGCGGGGAGGAACTTCCAGCCGATCGAGGTCAGCGATTCCTCGGCACGCAGCATCGGGGCCACCGCCAGCACCGCCAATACCACCGGCAGCCACTGCAAGAGGTTAAGCAATATCGAACCGGCCGCGCCCAGTACGCGCGGAAGGAGGCGGTACGCGGGTACTGCTTCGGGCCAGCGAGGTTTGGCGCGCCCCTCGCGGACGGCCGGGGACCCGGCATAGCGCGAGTTCTCGCGGGTTTCGCCGTAGACGGCGGATCCGGCTTCCACGATGGTCTGCGCGGCCACAACCGCGCCGGGGAGCAGCGTGGAGCGGGCGCCGACGGAGGCGAAGTCGCCGACGCTCACGTGGCCCACGTGCACCTGGTCGCCGTCGATCCAGTAGCCGGAGACATCGACCTCGGGCTCCAAGGTGGCCCCCGGTCCGACGGTGAGCATTCCGGTCACCGGAGGAAGCGTGTGCATGGTGGCGGATTTGTCGATATTTGCGCCCAGCATGCGCGCATACCAAGGCAGCAGCGGAGCGCTGGCCAGGGAAATCGGATCCACCACGTCGGAAATGTGCTGCGCCAGCCACAAGCGCAGGTGCATCGAGCCCGAACGCTGATAGGTTCCCGGTTGCAGCCCGCGCAGCAAGAGCTTGCTGGCCAGGATCGAGAGCCCCATGCGCCCGGCCGGGGTCACGAAGATCAGCCAGGAGGCGAGAATCGAATACCACGGAATCGGCAGCTGCGCTTCGAGGATTCCCACGCTGAGCAGGAACCAGTGACCGAGCATCAGGTAGGTGAACCAACGCAGGCCGGAGAGGATGAACAGCGGCACCGCGAGCAGCGTCTGGGTGATTTGGGTGATGCGCTTGGTGCGCTTGACGATGCGAGGCTCGATGACCTCGTCGTTGACCTGCTGTCCGCCGAGGTATTCCACCAGCGCGCCGAAGCGCGGGTAGTCGTAGAGCTCGGCGACCGTCAGGTCCGGGTAGCGGGCGCGCAAAGCGGAGACCAGCTGGGCTGCCGAGAGCGAGCCGCCGCCGGAGCCGAAGAAGTCGGCATCGGCGCTGGAGGCCGCCATGCCGAGCGCGCCCTTCCAGGCCCGGGCCACGAAGTCGCCGGTCTCATCCAACCCGGTCAGCTCCTCGCCGGGCTGCTCGGATTCGGTCCCCGCCAGCGGCCACGGCAGCGCGTTGCGGTCCACCTTGCCACTGGTTTTCATCGGCATGCTGTCCACCACGGTGAGCAGCGGCACCATCGCCGCGGGCAGATCCTTGAGCAGTTCGGTGCGTGCGGCATCCAGGTCATAGTCCGCGTCGGCGGCCAGATAGCCGACAAGCAGCTTGTTTCCGGTACTGGTTTCGCGCACCGCCACCGCGGCGCTGGACACACCGTCGAGCGAGTTCAGCGCCGCGTCGATTTCGCCCAGTTCGATGCGCCGGCCACCGATCTTCACCTGGTCGTCCACGCGTCCGATGAAGACCAGTCCCAGCCGGTCATTGACCACCACGTCGCCCGAGCGGTAGGCGCGGTCCCAGCCCAGGGTGGGCATGGGCGCGTACTTCTCGGCGTCTTTTTCCGGGTCCAGATAGCGGGCCAGGCCCACCCCGCCGATGATCAGCTCCCCGGTTTCGCCTTCGGCGACGGGGATCCCCTCGGCGTCCACTACCGCCAGGTCCCAGCCGGCCAGCGGCAGGCCGATGCGCACCGGCAGGCTGCCGTCCATGGTGGCGCCGCAGGCCACCACGGTGGCCTCGGTCGGGCCATAGGTGTTCCACACCTCGCGGCCCGCGGTGGCCAGACGTCCGGCAAGCTCCGGCGGGCAGGCTTCGCCGCCGAAGATCAGCAGGCGCACGGACTCCAGCGCCTGCGACGGCCACAGGGCGGCGAGCGTGGGCACCGTGGAGACCGCGGTAATGGAGCGGGAGATCAGCCACGGGCCCAGATCCATGCCGCTGCGCACCAGCGCCCGCGGGGCGGGAACCAGGCAGGAGCCATTGCGCCAGGCGATCCACATCTCCTCGCAGGACGCATCGAAGGCCACCGACAGTCCTGCCAGCACACGGTCCGAGGTGTTCAGCGGGTCTTCGGGCAGGAACATTTGAGCTTCGGCATCCACAAAGGCGGCGGCCGATCGGTGGGAGACCGCCACTCCCTTGGGCTTGCCGGTGGAGCCGGAGGTGAAGATGATCCACGCGTCGTCATCCAGCTGCGGCGCGCGCGGGTTCGGGAAGGGGGCGGGGCGATCGGCGGAAACCACGATCTCCTCCAGGCCCTTCACGATGCCGGCGACCTCGGCCTCGGTGAAAACCACCTTCGCCCGCTCATCCGGATCGTCCGCGTCGACCGGTACATAGGCGGCACCGACCCAGAGAATCGCGAGGATCCATTCGTAGAGCTGGCGGGTGCCCGAGGGGACGCGCACGCCGATCCGGTCCCCGGCACCCAGCCCGTGTTCATGCAGGGCGCGGGCCTTCGCCTTGACCTCTTCGATCAGCTCCGCGTAGCTTTCGCTGCGTTCGCCGTCGTCAATGGCCGGCGCGTCGGGATGCGCCGTGGCGGTGACCTGCAGAATGTCGATGAGGGTGCGCTCGGCAGGAGCTAGCGCACCCGAAGGGAACTGGGGCGAGTGGAGCCCAGGCTCCTCGGTCTTTGAACTATTTACGGAGTCCATACTTGGCGGATCCGTCCCTTCACTAAAGTGTCATGCACAAGTGGTTCGAGCGCTCAGGGGGAGTGAACTCTCGGAAAAGGGGGTACGGATCCTGGAGGGGGATCGGACGTTGCGACGTCCATAACTCATTAAATACCCTCGGACCGCTTACCGGGAAGTTGAAGGGGCAATTGGTCGCTGGAATCACAGTGCTGCTCCTCCTGGCAGCGCGCCGCGGCGTTCCGCGGGCTGCGCAGCTACCCCGTGCCGGCCGTTAGGATGGAGCTATTGGCCTAACGTTCGGAATAATTCGCATCATCTGTCTGGGAGGAATTCTCCATGCGCCAGCTCAAGTCTCCACGCCGTGCACTCGCCGCGGCGGCCGCCGCCACGCTGCTGTTCCTCGCCGTGCCGCCCGCGGCGCAGGCGGAGGGAACCAGCCTGGATTCGATCACCATCGATGACACCGCGAACGTGCTCAACGAGCAGAAGCTGCGCGACGCAGTGGGCCAGATCGACTTCAACGAGCCCACCAAGGTCGCCGTGTATTCGCGCGAAGGCCAGTACGCGGATGACATCAACACCGAGACGCTGCGCCACGCCCGCAGCGCGCACCCCGAATGGATCTCGCAGGCCCCCGAGGACTACGGCGACTACTGGGCCGATGGTTACTTCATCATCACGCTGTCCGTGGAGGGCCCTGGGGATGGCCAGATCGGGACCTACTTCGGCGAAGACCGCAAGGTATCCGACTCTCAGATGCGCTCGATCCACGAGGCAGGCTCCGAGGATTTTAACCAGGCCCGCTGGTCCGACGGAATTATCGCCGTCGCCACGCGCGGCGCGAACATCATCAACCGCCCCTGGTATCGGCATCCGGCGCTCGGCTGGACCGTAGGGCTGGGGAGCCTGGGCGCCATTGGAGGTACCGGCATAGCGCTCGCGGTGCGTTCGGGGCGGCGGAAGAGTTTCGCCGAGCAGCTGGAATCGGGCAGCGCGCACCTGACCAATGTGACCATGGACCTGGATGCCACCGAACTATCCGCGCGCACCTTGCCTGGCGACTCGCACCACGCCGCGGAGCTCGAACGCCGTTTCGCCGACTTTGCCGCCACCTACCGCGCTTGCTTCACCACGCAGCAAGAGCTGGCGCAGGCGAGCAAGAAGCTGCGTTCAAGCGGCCCCGGGGTGGCCCGCGCCAAGGAATTCCACGCCAGCGCCCAGGCCTTGGACCTCACCGACGATGCGATCAACGACGCCGCGGCCCTCTACACCCGCGGCGCCGCGTGGGAGGATGCCTGGCGCCGCCAAACCGCACCCCTGCTCGAAGACCTGGCCGAGCTGCCCGCGCTGATCGAAGAGGCGCCGGAAGAGCTGCAGGCCGCAGCCGCCGCGCTGGATTCCTACTCCTTCAGCGCACAACGGGCCGTAGCAGATCTGGGCAACGAGCTGAAGGCCGAAAAGCTCGACGTGGATACCGCCCTTGATCAGTTGTCCGAACTGCGCAGCCAGCTCACCGAACGGCTCGATGCCTACGCCAGCGCGCAGGTCGAGGTCTATGCGTCGAGCGCCGAAGAGAAGCAGGAGATGCACGAAGCGCTGCGCCACTCCCGCTACGACAGCACCGGCGCGAGCCGTTCGGGATCCATTCTCGATGTGATCTACCCGGCTTCGATGTTCTGGCGGGTGAACTCCTACCACGCAGGGTACGCCACCGGGGTCAACGCGGTGGACACCTCCCGGGAGGCCGCCAGCTCCTCGGGCGTCTCCCACGGCTATTCCGGCGGCGGCAGCTTCTCCGGCGCCGGGGGATCCTCGCGATTCTAGATGTTATTCCGGCCATGTTGGACTGCGAGAGCTTCAAAACCAAGCAATCAGCTGTATCGAGGGGAAAGTCGGTCTCACAGGCTGGTTCCTGAGTAGACGACGACGGCCGGCAGCTGGCGCTGAACGGAAGCCTTTCGCAGATTGAACCGAGTGGTTACGCAACGAGCAGTACCTTGCCACTGGCCAAGGAGGATTCAGTAGGCCCGATGCGAGGCCTGGCTGCGATGTATGAAGCGATCGATGCCAGAAGTCGGCGCCGCTTAAGTAGTTTCTGGTCATCCAAGATGTGTTCTAAACCACCTGAGATAAATTGAATAGACCAGTCCATGAACGAAATGAACACGTGGTAGGAGCAAAATTCGTGGCAAAGATACGCGTAAGCAATGGCCGGTTTGGGCTGAGCCTGACGGATGCACTTCGGCGGGCTAAACAGGGCGACGAGCTTCAGCTCAAGGAAGGGGAGTACGTAGTTGACTCCGTATCCTTATCCAACCTAAAAATCACCGGTCTTGGCGATTCGAGCAAGGTAGTCATTTTCGGTCAACTGAGCATTCAGGGAACCTGCCAAATTGCTAACGTCACGATTCAAGCTCCGCCTTATGACAACGCGTTGACAGTAAGGGATTCCCAGCTGGAACTTCAATCCAGCCAAATTCATGGCGAACCTGCAGGGAAGTACCCAGCGATATATGCCAGTTCCAGCACGGTTTCCATGGTTGACAGCAATGTATTCACTGATCGAGCAGCCTCCAGCATCGAAGCATCGTCGAATAGCGTGTTGTTCGCCAAGGATTCAGGGATTGGGCTGCTGACCTTGACAGCGAGCAAGGCAACTACCTCGAATGTGTTCAGCTTTGCGATAGTCGCACTCGAACGCAGCCGAGTTGATTGCGCAGGGTTTTTAGAATTACACCCGGCCGAGGGGCGTCGCTCCTTGCGAATCGAAGGCGAATCCGCCTGCAGTATCGAGTTATTGCGTGCCCAGAGCGAACCCTTAGAGGGCTATTGCCAAGATGGTTACCTGAAGATCGGGAACGTTCTTGTGCGCGAGGGGCAAAAATATCTCTTAGTCACCAAGAACGCTGCCAGGATTGACATTCCCGCGGTGGGAACGGCCACAAAGAATTTGGACACGTCGACTGCGGAGCCTCAACCGGTGGAACCACCGATGCCAACCGTCCAGAAGCCTAAGGTGATTCTATGGGATCTCAAAGACGCGCGTGACTTCGCCAATGCGGTGGCCCCGAAGCTGAATAAAGGGGACACCATCATGCTCGAAGAGGGCGAATACTTCCTCGAGCAATATGAACACTTTATTCTGATGGGCGCGGACATCGCTGGTCGAGGTAGGGCCGAACGCACGATTCTCCATGGCGGAATCAGAATCATGGACAAGGCAAACATCAGGGTTTCGAACCTGACCATCCGGCCCAAGGCTGCCAGCAATGCGGTCTTCGTCGCGGGCGACGAGTCGGTCAATCTCGTGAACGTCATTATTCAGCCAGCTCCGGGCGCGGAAAAACCTGCGGTCGTCGCCATAGAGGGTCTCGTGCAGATGAGCGATTGCCGAATCGCAGCCGACAGCAGCGCGGTGGCTGGATCGGTGGATATCGGCGATGGCGCCAGGCTGGAGGCCGAGAACTCGTTCCTTGGATGGGTGAACTTCTGGAATGCCGGTCAGGGTCAGCTCGTGGACTGTAGCGCCTATCGCCTCTGGGCCGAAACAGGATCGACCGTGAAATCGCACGGTGTGCTGACAATTCAAGTTAACGAATGCAATATGCGGGCGATGGTAGTCAAATCGAATTCCACGGTGCGTGGCGCCGAGGTGAAACCTGAGGCGACCTATGCCGAAATCTATGTTTCCGAGAGTACTTTAGCCATTAAGGACTTGAAATCACCGGACACCGCAACGGTTGGTGTGTTGGGTGAAGACGATGCGATTCTGGATGTCACGGGTAATGCCGTCGAAATTCGAAACCTAGACACCGAAATGTTGCAGGAAACCGGCCCAGTCGTTTCAGTCGAGCCGAGCAGTGACGCGTCCAGCCAGCAGCTGGCTCAGAACGACAGGACCAATTCAGATACGTCGGCCAAAAGTGAAGTAGCCCAAAGCACTGAGGCGAATCCGCTAACGGAACTCGATAATCTCACGGGTTTGCGGACCGTCAAGCAACAAATTGCCACTTTCACCCAGATGGTTCAGTTCAATAAAATGCGCCAAGAACAAGGACTCAAAACAACTGGAATTAGCATGCACAGCTTATTCCTCGGGAACCCCGGAACTGGCAAAACCACCGTCGCTCGAATGCTCGGTGATGCGCTATACGCCGCAGGTGCAATCGAGAAAAACAACTTCATTGAAGTCGGGCGCCCGGATCTGGTCGGTCAGCATCTCGGCGCATCCGCGATCATGACGCAGAAGGCCTTAGACAAGGCCCGCGGCGGAATATTGTTCGTTGACGAAGCATATTCATTGCATCAGAAGGAAGGAAATTCCTTTGGACAGGAAGCCGTCGACACAATCCTTGCCTACATGGAGAACCATAGGGAAAGCATCGTAGTGATCTTTGCCGGCTATGCGAACCAGATGCAAGACTTCTTGAACATGAATCCGGGACTGAAATCCCGCATTCCAAACCGATTCGATTTTGAAGACTACAGTGCGCTGGAAATTGCCGAGATCGGCTACCGGAGCCTTCTGGAAGCCGACTACACCGTCGACGAGCAGCTGTATCGTCGCACGGTCACACAAAAGTACGGCCAAGCCGCCGATCGGAGCAACGGTCGATGGGTGCGTAACTTTAACGAAGAGCTCGTAAAGCAGATGGCAGGGCGGGTCTTTGGCCAGCCGAGTCACGACGAAGCAGCCCTCACGCATATTACCGCGGCGGATTTCGAGGCTCTACTAGGCGGAGATGCACAAGCGAAGCAGCAGAAAGTCGATGAATTATTGGCCGAACTCGACCGACTGGTGGGGCTGGGCAACGTCAAGCAATGGGTGAGAAAGCTGGTGAACCGGGTAAAGATCGACCAACAGCGCCAGCAGCTAGGCGAAGTGATCGCCCGCCCGTCGTACCACATGGTCTTCGCAGGAAACCCTGGAACTGGAAAGACCACTGTCGCCAAGCTCATCGGTCAAATTTTCTTTAACCTCGGGCTACTCGAATCTCCCACAGTCAAGACAGTGGACCGTGCGCAACTGGTCGGTAAATGGGTCGGACATACAGAAGAACAAACGAGCCGAGTCATTGAGGAGGCCATGGGTGGAGTGCTGTTCGTCGATGAGGCCTACCAGCTAACCGATGGTTCACATAGTGACTTCGGCCGCCAAGCAGTGGAAACCTTCGTGACCCGATTGGAGGAAGACCGCGACAAATTTGTGGCAATCTTCGCTGGCTACACCGAGAGTATGGAGCGGTTCCTTAAGGCGAATCCGGGGTTGCCCTCGCGTATTCCTCTGCGGATTGAATTCCTCGATTACTCCCCAGCGGAGATCGCTCAGATAGTCCAAGACCTGTTGGCGCGGAATTGGAGTTTTGACCCCGACGCCCTTGCCGACACAGTGATGTCGGCCTACGCCTCGTTGGATCCGGGAGCGCGGGCAAATGGCAGGTGGGCTCGTAACTTCGTGGAACGAGTTGAATCCGAGCACATAGATTACGTGGCGACTAACCATATTTCAGCTCAGCAGATGAAATATATTTCCACGGAACTAATCCGCAAGATGGGTCAATGAGCGCCCGGTTGTTGGCCAAAATCTGAAGACGAGCAACAATGCCCGATGGATTCGCTGGTCCATCGGGCATTGGAATGCCTGCCGGCCCTGTTTAGGGAACGAGCAGCACCTTGCCGGTGGTTTTGCGTGATTCCAACGCGGCATGCGCCTCACGCGCGTCGGCCAGCGCGAATTTCTGTCCGACGCGGACATCCAAGTCCCCGCTGGCGGCCCAGCCGAAGACGTCGCCGAAGCGCCAAGCACGTTCCTCGTCGGTGGCCAGGAAGTCCGCGAGCTTCGGCCGGGTCACGCTCAGCGACCCGGCCGCATTCAGCCGCTGCAGATCAAAGGGCGGCACCTGCCCGCTGGCCCCGCCGAAGAGCACCAGCGTGCCGCGGCGCTTGAGCACCTTCAGCGAGGTTTCGAAGGTGTCCTTGCCGATGCCGTCGTAGACCGCGTGCGCGCCCACCCCGCCGGTGACCTTGTCCACGGTGGCTTCGACCTGGTCATAATCCACCACGTAGTCTGCTCCGGCGGCGCGGGCCAGATCCTTCTTCTCCTGGGTGGAGGCGGTAGTGATGACGGTGGCGCCCTTCATCTTCAGGATCTGGGTGAGCAGCAGCCCCACTCCGCCGGCGCCGGCGTAGCTGAGGATGACATCGCCCGAACGCACCAGGTAACTCGAATGCGTCAGGTAGTGCGAGGTCATGCCCTGCAGGGGGAGCGCCGCGGCCAATCGCAGGTCGACCTTGTCGGGCACCTTGCCCAGCTCGGCCGCGTTGACCACGGTGTATTGGGCATAGCCCTTTGCGCCGCTGGCGGTGGCGACCCGGTCGCCGACCTTCAAATGGCGCACGTCCTCACCGACCTGGGTGACGGTGCCGGAGAACTCGCTGCCCGGGGTGAACGGATAGTCCACGGCGTAGACTCCCGAGCGCTGATAGGTTTCAATGAAGTTCACCCCGGCGGCCTCGACCTTGACGAGCACCTGTCCGGCGCCCGGGGCAGGGATTTGGGTTTCGCCGAGCTCCAAAACTTCGGGCCCACCTGCGTGGGGGACGAGTATGCTCTTCTGATTCATGCGATGCGCTTCCAATCTTTGTCCCTTGCCATATGGCTGACGGCTCCTGGTAACTAGTTTAGGTCTGAAGGGTGTGAGCCGGGTGTGCGGCAACCCCGGGTTGCGTAAATGACGAACTATTTATGCATATTTATTAGGTTTGATGCATAACCAGTTGTAGAGTGAGGTCATGACGATTTCAGTTGCTGTCTCCGGCGCCAGCGGATACGCCGGCGGCGAGGTCCTTCGAATTTTGGCCAACCACCCACAGGTAGAGATCGGTGCGATCACCGCGCATTCCCAGGCCGGGCTGCGTTTGGGCGGCGTCGCCCCGCATCTGCATTCCCTGGCCGACCGCGTGCTCGTGGAGACCACCGTGGAAAACCTGGCCGGGCACGACGTGGTCTTCCTCGCCCTTCCGCATGGCGCGAGCGCAGCGGTCGCCGCGGCCCTGCCCGAATCCACCTTGGTGATCGATGCCGGGGCGGATCACCGGCTGGAATCCGCCGCCGCCTGGGAGAAATTCTACGGTTCGCCGCACGCCGGATCCTGGCCCTACGGGCTGCCCGAACTGCCCGGCCAGCGCGAACAACTGATCGGCACCAAGCGCGTGGCCGTCCCCGGCTGCTACCCGACCGGCGGCCAATTGGCCCTCGCCCCGGGCTACGGCGCGGGCCTGCTGGAGGCCAAAGACGTGGTCATCGTCTCCGCCTCGGGCACCTCCGGGGCCGGCAAGAGCGCCAAAACCCATTTGCTGGGCAGCGAAACCATGGGCTCGATGAGCACCTATGGCGTCGGCGGCATCCACCGCCACATCCCCGAGATGGAGCAGGGCTTGAGCAAGCTCGCCGGGGAGGAAGTCACCGTATCCTTCACCCCGACCCTCGCACCGATGCCGCGCGGCATCCTGACCACCGCCACCGCGCGCATCAAGCCCGGAGTCACCGCCGGCGCGCTGCGCGCAGCCTGGGAGTCGGCCTACGCCAACGAGCCCTTTGTGCACCTGCTGCCCGAGGGCCAGTGGCCGACCACCGGCGCGGTGCAGGGGAGCAACCACGTGCAGCTGCAGCTGGCGCTCGACGAGCACGCCGGACGAGTGATCGTCACGGTTGCGCTGGATAACCTCACCAAGGGCACCGCGGGCGCCGCGGTGCAATCGATGAATATCGCCCTCGGCCTGCCCGAAACCACCGGATTGATGATGCAAGGAGTCGCACCGTGAGCCTGTCCCACACCCCCACCTTTCCGCAGGCCGAACTGGCCGGCGTCACCGCACCGGCCGGCTTCCTGGCCTCCGGGGTCCCTGCGGGCCTGAAGTCCACCGGCAAGAACGACGTCGTGCTGGTGCAGAACCTGGGCCCGGACTTCACCGCCGCCGCGGTATTCACCGCGAACCGCGTGGCCGCCGCCCCGGTGCACTGGTCCAAGGAGATCGTCAAGGACGGCCGGGTGGATGCGATCGTGCTGAACTCCGGCGGCGCCAACGCCTGCACCGGTGCCGAGGGATTCGGCAACACGCACCGCACCGCCGAATACGTGGCCGAACTGCTGAACCTCTCTTCGGGCGACGTGGCGGTGGCCTCCACCGGCCTGATCGGCATGCAGCTGCCGATGGACAAGCTGCTGCCCGGGGTGAAGCAGGCGGCCGGCGCGCTCGCCGACGGCCAAGGGGCCGCCGACGAAGCCGCCGCCGGCATCATGACCACCGACACCGTCCCGAAGCTGGCCTCGCGCAGCGTGAGCGGCTACACCATCGGCGGCATGGCCAAGGGCGCGGGCATGCTCGCCCCGGCGCTGGCCACCATGCTCGTGGTGCTCACCACCGACGCGGTGCTCGAGCCCAAGGCGCTCGATCAGGCCCTGCGCGCGGCCACCGCGGTGAGCTTCGACCGGGCGGACTCCGATGGCTGCATGTCCACCAACGACACCGTGCTGCTGATGTCCTCCGGCGCCTCGGGCATCGCCCCGGACCTGGCAGAATTCACCGCAGCCCTGGCCGATCTGTGCCAGGAGCTGGCCGCGAAGCTGATCGACGATGCCGAAGGCGCGGCGCACACCATCGCGGTGCGCACCTACAACGCGGCCACCGAGGCCGACGCTTTGGAGGTCTCCCGCGCGGTATCCCGCTCGAACCTGGTCAAGACCGCGATCTTCGGCAAGGACCCCAACTGGGGCCGGGTGCTCTCCGAGGTCGGCACCACGGCCGCGGCCTTCGAACCCGATGAGCTGAACGTGTCGATCAACGGCGTCATGGTCTGCAAAAACGGCGGCGTCGGCGAGGACCGCAACCTGATCTCGCTGGAAGACCGCTTCGTCACCATCGACATCGACCTGAACGCCGGGGAGGTCGAGGCGACGATCCTGACCAACGACCTGACCCATGACTACGTCCACGAAAACTCCGCCTACTCCAGCTAGGCCGCCTTCGCAGGAGCACACCCACCATGCCGCACACAGCACATACCAACCTCGGCGCCGCTCGCACCAAGGCCGAAGCCCTGATCGAGGCGCTGCCCTGGATCCAGCGTTTCGCCGGGACCACGATGGTCATCAAATACGGCGGCAACGCGATGGTCAACGAGTCGCTGCGCCGCGCCTTCGCCGAGGACATCGTGTTCCTGCGACACGCCGGCATCAACCCGGTGGTGGTGCACGGCGGCGGCCCGCAGATCAACAAGATGCTCGACACCCTGGGCATCAAATCCGAATTCCGCGGCGGGCTGCGGGTGACCACCCCCGAGGCCATGGACGTGGTGCGCATGGTGCTCACCGGCCAGGTGCAGCGCGACCTGGTGGGCCTGATCAACTCGCACGGACCCTACTCGGTGGGCATGTCCGGGGAGGACGGGGCCACCTTGCAGGCGGTGCGCACCGGCACCACCGTGGACGGCGTCGAGGTTGACCTCGGGCTGGTCGGCGAGGTCACCCGGGTGCGCACCGACCAGGTGGATTCGCTGGTCAAGGCCGGAATGATCCCGGTCATCTCCACCGTCGCCCCGGAGTTCGACGAGCACGCCGATCCCACCGGCGCGATCCTCAACGTCAACGCGGACACCGCCGCCGCGGCGCTGGCCACCGCGCTGGGCGCCGCCAAGCTGGTGATCCTCACCGACGTGGAGGGGCTCTACGCCGCCTGGCCGGACAAGTCCTCGCTGATCAGCTCGATCACCAACGAGGAGCTGCGCAGCATGCTGCCCACCCTGGAATCGGGCATGATCCCGAAGATGGGTGCCTGCCTGAAGGCGGTGGACGCCGGAGTGCCCCAGGCGCATATCGTCGACGGCCGCGAGGCGCACTCGATGCTGCTCGAAATTTTCACCACCGCCGGGGTCGGCACCCAGGTGGTACCCCAGATTAAGGAATCAAAGTGAGTCAGGAACTGCGCGCCACCGGCGCGCTGAACGAGGCCAACGAACTCTCCGCGCTGCACGGCGCGGATCTGTCCGCCCGCTACGCCAAGTCGCTGCTCGGCGTGTTCGGCGCCCCGTCGCGGGTGCTCGTGCGCGGGGCCGGCTGCCACGTCTGGGACGCCGACGGCAACCAGTACCTGGATCTGCTCGGCGGCATCGCGGTGAACACCCTGGGCCACGCGAATCCGCTGCTGAACAGTGTGATCACCAGCCAGCTGGCCACCTTGGGCCACGTGTCGAACTTCTTCAGTTCCCCGACGCAGATCGCGCTGGCCGAGAAGCTGCTCGAAATTTCGGCCGCTCCAGAAGGCTCAAAGGTGTTCTTCGCGAACTCCGGCACAGAGGCGAACGAGGCGGCGCTGAAGCTCACCCGCCGGAACACCGGCACCGACGCGGTCCCGCGCACCAAGGTGATCGCCCTGGAGCACGCCTTCCACGGCCGCACGCTCGGCGCCCTGTCGCTGACCTACAAGGAGAAGTACCGCGCGCCCTTCGCGCCGCTGCCGGAGAACGTCAGCTGGATTCCTGCCGGCGACGAGGCCGCGCTGCGCGCCGCGGTGGACGAAACCGTGGCCGCGGTATTCATCGAACCCATCCAGGGCGAGGCCGGGGTGCGCGAGCTGGGCGCCGACTACCTGCGTGCTGCCCGCGAGATCACCACCGCGGCCGGGGCCCTGCTGGTCTTCGACGAGGTGCAGACCGGCATGGGGCGCACCGGGGAGTTCTTCGCCTCCGCCGGGGTGATTCCCGATGTGATGACCCTGGCCAAGGGACTGGGCGGCGGCTTCCCGATCGGGGCGATGATCGTCTTCGGGCAGGAAAACACCGCCTGGCTGACCCCGGGGGACCACGGCACCACCTTCGGCGGCAACCCGGTGGCCTGCGCCGCCGGGCTCGCGGTCATCCACACCATTGAAAATGAGAAGCTGCTGGGCCATGTGCGCGAAACCGGGAACTGGCTGCGCGCCGAACTGGCCGGCATCGCCGGGGTGGGGGCGGTCCGCGGACGCGGCCTGCTCACCGCCTTCGAACTGGCTAATGGCTCGGCCCCGCAGCTGGTCGGCGCGGCACTGGATGCCGGATTCATCGTGAACGCCACGGACGAGTCCACCATCCGCCTTGCCCCGCCGCTGATCATCACCCGCGAGCAGCTGGGCACCTTCCTCGCCGCCCTGCCGGCGCTGCTGACCGCGGCCACCGCCGCCTAGCCCACACATTTTCCCGGCACCACCGGAAGCAAAAGGAACAGATCCATGAGCGCTACCCGCCACTTCTTGACCGACCTCGACCTGAGCCCCGCCGAGCAATCCAAGGTCCTGGACCTCGCCGCGGCGATGAAGGCCGACAAATACGGCTACCGGCCCTACGCCGGCCCGCAGACCGTCGCGGTGTTCTTCGATAAGACCAGCACCCGCACCCGGGTCTCCTTCCATGCGGGCATCGCGGAGCTCGGCGGCTCCCCGCTGATCATCAACTCCGGCGAATCGCAGCTGGGCCACAAGGAATCCATCGCCGACTCGGCCAAGGTGCTAGAGCGCATGGTCTCCACCATCGTCTGGCGCACCTACGCGCAGTCCGGGCTGGAGGAAATGGCGGCGAACTCCGCGGTGCCGGTGATCAACGCGCTGAGCGACGATTACCACCCCTGCCAGCTGCTCGCCGACCTGCTCACCGTGCGCGAGCACAAGGGCAAGACCGCCGGGCTGTGCATGGTCTACCTGGGCGATGCGGCGAATAACATGGCCAACTCCTACCTGCTGGCCGGGGTCACCGCCGGCATGCACGTGCGCATCGCCGGCCCGGAAGGCTACCTCCCGGCCGCCGAGATCATCGCCGCCGCGGAAATCCGCGCCGAGCGGTCCGGCGGTTCGGTCACCATCACCACCGACGCGGCCGCCGCGCTGGCCGACGCGGACGTGGTCGTCACCGATACCTGGGTCTCCATGGGGCAGGAGGCCGAGAAGGCCGAACGCCAGCAGCTGTTCACCGACTACTCGGTGACCGCCGAAGCCATGAAGCTGGCAAAGCCCGATGCCATCGTGCTGCACTGCCTGCCGGCCTACCGCGGCTACGAGATCGACGCCGAGGTGATCGACGGCCCGCAGTCGGTGGTGTTCGACGAGGCCGAAAACCGGGTCCACGCGCAGAAGGCCATTATGGCCTGGCTGATGGTCGCCTCCGAGCTGGCCGAGGACGAGCGGGTCGAGCTTTAAATGGGGACCCAGCCAAGCACCAAGACCGCCCGCCAGGCGCGGATCCGCGCATTTTTGGGGAATAATTCGGTCAAAAGCCAGGCCGAGCTGCTCGGGCTGCTGAAGGACGACGGGCTGGAGGTCACCCAGGCCACGCTCTCCCGGGACCTGGTGGAAATCGGGGCGGTGCGCATCCGCGACCACCTCGGCCAGCTGATTTACGCGGTGCGCCAGGAGGGCGGGGACCGTTCCCCGAAGACCGCGATCACCCAGGAGGTGCTCGACGCACGGCTGGCCAAGATCTGCGCTGAGCAGCTGGTCACCGCCGAAGCCTCGGGCAACATCGTCGTGCTGCGCACCCCGCCGGGCGCCGCGAACCTGCTAGCGCTGGCCATCGACCACTCGCAGATGCCCTCCATCCTCGGCTGCATCGCGGGGGACGACACGATCATGGTGATCACCCGGGCGGCCGAGGGGGCCGCGGAGGTCGCCGGGCGTTTCCTGCAACTGGCCGAACCGCGCTAACCGGGAATCCACGCACGATCGGCCCGCCACCGGATGTTATCCACACCCGGTGGCGGTGCCGTTTAAGCCGCGCACGTCTCGGGGCATCATCGGTGCATGGACCCCGAACAACTGCCACCTACGCTGAGCGAGCTGGCCGGCCAGCTCGTAACCGCGCCCGCGCTGAGTATCGAACAGCTCATCGCCGCGCAAGACGCGTGCCGCACGCTGTTCGGGGTTCTTGCCGAGCAAGCCGCCGCCACCGATGATCCGCGGGTGGCGGCCGCCTTCGCCGAGCATCTCGAGCGGTTGAACCGCGAGGTCTACCGCGAGCTGCCGCGTGCGGCCAGCGCCGTGGAAATTACCGCAAGCCATGCCCTGGCCCTGGAGGAATTCGACGCGCTGCGTGCCGGCTCCACCGATTTCAGCGCCGCCGCGCAACTGGCTCCGGGACGCACCTGCTACCGGGATGCCGCGGATTTTTTGGGCAAGTGGCTCGGGCTGGACTATCAGGAGGCTAGCCGCCGCATCGCCGACGCGCACCTGATCCACGCCCGGCGCAGCATCGCCGGCACCGGCTGCGCCCCGCGGTTTACGCAACTGGCCCGCACCTTCGCCGAGCACAAGCAGCTTGATCCGCGCGCGGTGCTCGCCCAGGCCAGGGCGCTGGACAAGGTCGAGCCCCAGGACACCACCTTCGATGGGCTGCCCACCACCGCCAGCGCCACGGCCGAGGACGGCCAAACCCTCGAGGCGCACGCCAACCGGCTGCTGAAAGAACACGATCGAGCCACCAGCCGGAAGAAAATCGGCGCCCTGATGGCCAGATACAAGCTGAAGCATAGCGAGCAGCCCCGCCCGAAACTAGGCGTTTTCCCCCGCCCGGTCAAGCAGGGAGTGCACGAGTACCTCATCCGAGTGGAGGGCCTCGACGCAGAGCTCTTCGAATCGCTGATCGCCCAGGCCGACAACAAGCGAACGGCCGCCGGGGCGGCGGCCCGCTTGGCCGCGACGGTGCTCAAACGGCCAGCGGATGCCCCGGACATGCAGTCAACCACCGGAAAGTCCGCGGAGCAGCTGCCGGCGTGGCGAGAAAACCTGGATCGGCAGTGGAACAGCGCCAGCCCACCTCCGCGGTGGGCTGCAGCTCCCGACCCCGAGCAGATCCCAGAACCCGCGGCCGCGGAGGAAGCGGCGCCCGAAGGGAGCCCAGCGCCCGAACTTAGCGGTGAGGCTGAAGCAGTACCGCGGGGCAAGGAAAACCCCGCATCGCCAGCACCTTCTTCCCGGACCCGGCGCAGCAACCCACCGCCGGTCCCGGCAGGAATCGAACCTTTTCCGGCCTCCGCCGAGTTCATGGCCGCGCAGACGGACCTGGATCCGCTGTGCAGCGTGCCGCAACGCCGGCTGAATGCCCTGCTTGGCATCTTGCGGAACCAAACCCATGGCGGTGAAGGCAGCGACGGAAAAACCGTCACCCCGGAGCTGATCGTGTACCTGGCGCTACGCGACCTGCGCGAGCTGGCCAGCGGCACCGCCCGCACCGCCCACGGGATCGAGCTGGAACCGGAAGACCTGCGCAAATTATTGTGCGAAGCGGAGATCATCCCCATGGTTTTCAATGCAGCGGGGCAGGTGCTCGATGTCGGACGATCCCAGAGGTTGTTTCCCAAGTCGATCAAACGGGCCGCGCGGGCACGCGACGGCGGCTGCGTCGTGCCCGGTTGCACCATGGATCCGGCGCTGCTGGATTACCATCACATCCGGTACTGGGAACACGGTGGCCAAACCAGCCTGTCCAATTGCTGCCCCTTATGCCCGGCCCATCATGTCGCGGTGCACCTGGGGTACCTCAAGATCGTGAGCATCGACGGGCTGCCGCACGTCATCTTGCCCGAACACCTCGACCCAGATCGAAGGCCGAGACGCAATCGGTACTTCCAAACCTTCGATGCCACGGGAAATGGCTCTGCGCAGGGCCCCGGGATTCCACCCGGCGCCAGTTATCGGGCCGTGTTGAACCGGCATCCGGAAACGCGGCAGGACCGGCAAGCCCCGGGCGATAGTGCTCACCCGGCTGCTTGACCGCGCCCCAGAGAAGAACTACCCGTCAGGCGCTGTGCCATGACGGGTAGTTAATGGTGTCTGGCACCGGGGTATCGGAGCGTCTAGGCTGCGAGCTGGTCCACGGAGGACATGTTAAAAGCCTGCTCGAAGGCTTCTTGAACCTCGTCGGTATGTGACACCATCACAACTCGATGGATCGGCGAAATATGCTTATTCGTTTCGATCCAGGCGCTGATCGTTTCGAAACCAATCTGTGCGACCTGCTCCGGCGGCCAGCCGAACGCACCCGCGCCCAAGGCCGGGAATGCGATCGAGTGCGCCTCATGGCGCGCGGCTAGATAGAGCGAATTGCTGAAGCAATCGGCCAGTATTTTCGGGTTTGGCTTGAGCAGTGCCAGGTTCGGCGCAGCGGTGTGGATAACCCACTTCGCCGAAAGGTTCCCTGCCTTCGTCGCTACGGCAATACCGGAAGGGATCCCATCGGGGTACCGGGCCGTGCGCACTTCGCGGCAAGCGGCGAGCAGGGCCGGGCCGGCTGCCGCATGAATAGCTCCGTCAACGCCGCCGCCACCCAACAATGAGGGATTGGCTGCGTTCACGATGGCATCAACGTTCAACGTGGTGATATCACCGCGGTATAACTGGATTTCCATGGGGTTTCCTCCAACGAAGTATCCGTATTCGATTGTGTGTCTCTCACCATACGCTCGCCTCCGCACCTGCGGAAGTGTAAAACGCGCAACTCACCGACTCCTCTCAAAAAATCGGTACATAGTTCACAGGCAGCCGATGGCTACTCATGCCGGGCACGATATGTGACGCCGGGTGACCCGTGCTTCGAGCGGAGGGGGACCGCGCACCGAAAGATGCGCACAGCAGAATCGCAAACTTGCTGAATATTTATGAGCGCCAATGCATAAAGCTTTGCTAGAGTGGTTTCAGCGAATCAATAAACTTTACCCGTCGCCCGGCGGGATCTGGCTGAAAGGAACGAGTCATGACCTCGTCAACAAATGAAGGATCGCTCTGGGGCGGACGCTTCTCCGGTGGGCCCGCTGATGCGATGGCTGCCCTGAGTAAGTCGACCCACTTCGACTGGCGCCTGGCCAGCTACGACATCGCCGGTTCCCGTGCCCACGCCAAGGTGCTCAACCGCGCGGGGCTGCTGACCGAGGCCGAGCTGACGGAGATGCTCGCCGCCCTTGACCAGCTCGAAGCGGACGTGAAGTCCGAGGCCTACGTGGCGGCAGAATCCGATGAGGACGTGCATGGTTCGCTGGAACGCGGACTGCTCGAACGCGCCGGCACGCAGCTGGGCGGCAAGCTGCGCGCGGGCCGCTCGCGCAATGACCAGATCGCTACCCTGGGCCGCTTGTTCCTGCGCGACCACGCACGCATCATCGCCTCCGGTGTCATCGACACCATCGATGCGATGGTCGACCAGGCCAAGGCCCACCCTTACGCGCCGATGCCAGGGCGTACCCACCTGCAGCACGCCCAGCCGATCCTGCTTTCGCACCTGCTGCTGGCCTACGCGTGGCCGCTGCTGCGCGACGTGCAGCGCTTCGCCGATTGGGATAAGCGAGCTGCGGTTTCCCCTTACGGCTCCGGCGCGCTGGCCGGGCAGACCCTGGGACTGGACCCGAACTTCGTCGCCAGCGAGCTGGGCTTCGACTCCGCGGTGTTCAACTCAATCGACGGCACCGCCGCACGTGACGTATTCGCCGAATTCTCCTGGATCACCGCGATGATCGGCGTGGACCTCTCCCGCGTGTCCGAAGAAGTGATCCTCTGGGCCACCAAGGAGTTCAGCTTCGTGAAGCTGCACGATGCCTTCTCCACCGGCTCCTCGATCATGCCGCAGAAGAAGAACCCGGACATCGCCGAGCTGGCCCGCGGCAAGGCCGGCCGGCTGATCGGCGACCTGACCGGTTTGCTGGCAACGCTGAAGGCGCTGCCGCTGGCCTACAACCGCGACCTGCAGGAAGACAAGGAACCGGTGTTCGACGCCGCGGACACCCTGGAGATGCTGCTGCCAGCGATGGCCGGCATGATGGGCACGCTGACCTTCAATACCGAGCGCATGGCGCAGCTTGCTCCGCAGGGCTTCGCCTTGGCCACCGACATCGCCGAATGGCTGGTCCGCCAGGGCGTGCCGTTCCGCGATGCGCATGAGCTCTCCGGGTCCGCCGTGCAGCTGGCCGAATCGCGCGGCGTGGAGCTGTGGGATCTGACCGACGAAGAATATGCGGGCATCTCCGAGCACCTGACCCCGGCGGTGCGCGAAGTGCTCTCCACCGAAGGTTCGCTGAACGCGCGCAACGGGCAGGGCGGCACCGCGCCGAGTGCCGTCGCGGCGCAGCTAACCGAATTCGAACGCCAGCTCGACGAGATCCGCGCCTGGGTCAAGGGCTAGGCCCAAACCTTCGTTCGGCAACCGATGGCGGCCCGATAGCTTCACGATACCGCGAAGCTATCGGGCCGCCATAGGCGTTTAACGAGCTGGACTTCTGCGCGGATATGCCCGCGCGCTAGAGTGTGTGCCATGACATCTGAACTTCCGCCGGAACAACTCATTGAGCAGGTCACCACGGCCTTGGACGAATTGGCCACGCAGCTGGCGCAGTTGCCCGACGAGGCGTTCGCCAAGCCCAGCTCGCTGCCCGGTTGGAGCACCGCGCAACTAGTCGCGCACCTGCATTCGCTGGCGCAGGCGGCCCGGCGGCAATTCGAGAACGCCGGGGCGGCGCACCTGCCGCCGATGTACGACGGGGGACAGGTCGGGCGGATCGAAGCGATCAATATGGTCGCGTTGCTGCGACCGGAAAAGCTGCGCGAACTGGTGGCCGAATCCCTCGCGCAGCTGCGCGTGGTGCTGGCCGGTTGCGAAGCCAAATGGGAGCAGCCGGTGGGCTATCGGCCCGCGGCGCAGGTCGCGGACATGGTCTATGCGGTATGGCGCGAAATGCTGATTCACGCCACCGATCTGGATGAATTCGTGCGCCCGGCCGCCAGCTGGCCACAAGAATTCTCCGATCATCTGCTGCGCGCACTGGCCGCCCGGGTGCGGGCAGAGGACCGGGTCGTGGTGCAACCCCACGGACGGCAGCGCCAGGTGCTCGGCAGCGGTCAGCGGTCCTGGGTATTGGAGGGAACCGATTACGATCTGGCCGCCTGGTTCGCCGGACGCCCGGTCAGCGGGGTGGTACGCGCCACCAAGGCCGCCGATTCGGCCGAATTCCCCACCCTGCTGCCTTGGCCGAGCGATACCCTGATGCAGCGCTGATTCCGCGCGATTCCGCGCTCGGATCGCTGCCGCACTAGCCAATGGGCGACCGGGCGGCACCGCAGCAGCGAGCCCGGGTGCCTCCGTTCCGCCGATGGCACAATCGTCCAGGTACCCAGCGGGGTCACGCACGCACTAAAATATTACGCGTGACTAATAACGAGAGCATTTGCGAACTGCTGGATCGACTGTGCGCGGTGGTCCCCGACTACCCGCAGCCCGGCGTCTCCTTCAAGGACCTCACCCCGGTGTTTGCCGACCCGGTGGGCTTGCGCCGCTTGGTTGACGAGTTGATCGCGCCCTTCGTTGGCACCTTCGACATCGTCGCCGGGCTGGAAGCGCGCGGCTTCGTGCTCGCCGCGGCTGCGGCCTACGCCTCGGGGACCGGGATGCTGACCATCCGCAAGGCCGGAAAGCTGCCGCGCGAGGTCTACCGAGATGACTACACTCTGGAATACGGCAGTGCCGCCCTGGAGTTGCATAAGGATGAGATCGCCCCCGGCACCCGGGTGCTGGTGCTCGACGATGTGCTCGCCACCGGCGGGACCGTGGGATCCTCGGTGCGGCTGATCGAACGCGCCGGAGGCATCGTCGCCGGCGTCGGGGTGATCTTGGAGCTTGAGGCCTTGGGCGGACGCAAGAACCTGGGCGGGCACCGGGTGCTGTCGCTGCAAACGGTTTAACCGCCGCGCCACGGCGTGGTGCGGCGCGAAGATGACGTGGTGGCTTCGCGGGATTAACCCGTAGCGCCGCCACGCGCGTAAGATTGTCTGTCCTGTAAGTTAGCGCGAGGGGAACCAAGATTGACCGGTACGATCGAGCGGGATCTGCTCGCTGAAAGCCAGTACGTCGCACGCCTGTATGACAGGCTCGATGAGTTGCGCGCGGAAAAGGTGGAGCAGCTTGCGCGCACCCGGGCCACCGGTGCGGTGGGGACCTTCCAGAACCAATCCGAACGCGATTCGTTCGCCAGCCTCTACGAGGACCGCATCGCCCAGTTGGACGCGGTGCAGGATCGCTTGGTCTTCGGCCGGCTGGACATGGCCGATCACGGAGAGGGCCTGGAACCGCGCTATATCGGCCGCATCGGGCTATCCGACGAGGAGCTCAATCGGCTGATGATCGACTGGCGCGCTTCCGAAGCCGCCCCGTTCTACCAGGCCACCGCGTTGAACCCGCGCGGCGTCCGGCGCCGCCGCCACCTGATGCTCAAAGGCCGTACGGTGGCGGGGATCGAAGATGACGTGCTCGATGAGACCTGGCTCGACGAGGGGCACACCCACCACGGTGAAGGTGCCTTGATGGCCGCGCTGCGCGAAAAACGCACCGGCCGGATGGGCGATATCGTCGGCACCATCCAGGCCGAGCAGGATGCGATCATCCGTGCGGAGCTTCCAGGCGCCGTGGTCGTGCAGGGCGGTCCGGGCACCGGCAAAACCGCCGTTGCGCTGCACCGCGCTGCCTTCCTGCTCTACGAATACCGCGAACGGCTGAAGAACGCCGGCGTGCTGATCGTCGGCCCGTCCAATTCCTTCATGCGCTATATCGAACGCGTGCTCCCGTCGCTGGGCGAAACCGGCGTGGTCATGTCCTCGGTAGGCGAGCTGTACCACGGGGTGGCGGCCGGAGCTGAAACCAACCGGACCGTGGCGAAGGTCAAGGGCCGGCTGTCGATGGCCAAGGTGATCGCCGCCGCGGTGCGCAACCGCCAGCGGCTGCTCGCCGAGGACCGCACCGTGGTGGTCGAAGGCACCCGGCTGACGCTGACCCGGGGCATGGTGCGCAACGCCCGCGAACGCGCCCGGCACAGCCACAAGCCCTATAACGAGGCGCGCGAGACCTTCACCAAGGTGATCGTCGGGGACCTGGCCGAGCAGCTGCTGCGCAAACTGGAGGAATCCGCCGGGCAGCCCAGCGCCGCGGACCGCTCCTACCTGCCCCAGGAAGTCCGCGAATCCTGGGATGTGCGCGTGGCGATCAACCTTTGCTGGATGCCGCTGAGCCCGCAGGGCCTGCTCGAAGAGCTCTACGCCAAGCCGCACCTGCTCGAAGCGGCCGCCCCGCGGCTGTCGCAGGCCGACCGCGACGCGCTCTTCCGCCCGGCCGGCTCGGCGTTCACCGAGGCCGACGTGCCGCTGCTCGACGAGGCCGCCGAATTGCTCGGCGAGTTCGTCAACCCGCAGGACGCTCCTGATACCTCGCAGTACGAGCGTGACGTGGAAAACGCGAAGATGGCGCTGAACAATATGGACACGATGCTCGCCAACGCGGGGATCGACGGGGTGGTCACCGCGGAGCAGGTCGCCGCGGTGAACCAGGAAACCGCTGCCTCGCAGAGCGCCGCGGAACGTGCGGTGGCCGATCGCACCTGGGCCTACGGGCATATCGTGGTCGATGAAGCCCAGGAACTCTCGCCGATGCAGTGGCGCCTGCTGGTGCGCCGTTGCCCGATGAAGTCCTTCACCATCGTCGGAGATATCGCGCAGACCTCCGCCGCCTCGGGCGCAAACAGCTGGGCGCAGGCGTTGGAACCCTTCCTGGGCGAGCGCTACAACCTCGAAGAGCTCACGGTCAATTACCGCACCCCGGCGCAGATCGCCGATGCTGCGGTTCGCGTGGCCCAAGCCGCGGGGCTGCGCATCACCACGCCGCGCGCGGTGCGCGAGGGTGACTGGCCGCCGGTGCTCACCTATGCGCCGCAGGGTCAGTTGATCGAGCAGCTCATCGCGCAGCTTCCCGAAGAGCTGGACTACGCGGCCGGGGGGCTGCAGGCGATCATCGTCCCGCAGGAATTGCTGGCCGACGCGCGCGCTGCGGTCACCAAGATCTACGGTGAGCGCGTTGGCACCGGGTCCGGCGGAATGGTCCAGGACATCGTGGTGATTACCGCACGCGAATCCAAGGGCTTGGAATTCGACGGGGTGATCATCGTGGAACCGGCGCAGCTGATCGCGGACGTCGATGGGGGAGTGGGCGATCTGTACGTCGCGATGACCCGCACCACTCAGCGCTTGCACGTGATTCACACCGCTCCGCTGCCCGCGGGGCTCACCGAGTCCTAGTCGTTCGTCCCAAGACAGTTCGGAATCCCCGGGTGTGAGAACGGGGACAAACTAGGACTGGCCGACGGGATTTTGCTAATGTGGAGACTGTGTCTGACTTAAAGCAAAATCCCGTCATTGCGGGACAGAGTAATGATCCCTCCTTCGAGAATATCTGGCAGGAACTGAAGTGGCGCGGCCTGGTGCATGTGTCCACCGATGAGGCCGAGCTGGAACGCGTGCTGTCCGAAGAGAGCATCACTTACTATTGCGGGTTCGATCCGACCGCACCATCCCTTCATCTGGGCAACCTCGTGCAGTTGCTGAATATGCGCCGCCTGCAGCTGGCCGGCCACAAGCCGCTGGCCCTGGTCGGCGGTTCCACCGGTCTGATCGGCGATCCGCGCCAGACCGCCGAGCGCACCTTGAACACCAGAGAAACCGTCACCGAGTGGGTTGCCCGCTTGCAGGGGCAGGTTTCCCGCTTCCTTTCCGCCGACGGGGAGAACGCGGTCCGCTTGGTCAACAATCTGGACTGGACCCAGCAGCTCTCTGCCTTGGACTTCCTGCGCGACGTGGGCAAGTACTTCCGCGTGGGCACGATGATCAAGAAGGAAATCGTTTCCGCCCGGCTGAACTCCGATGAGGGGATCAGCTACACCGAATTCTCCTACCAGGTGCTGCAGGGCTACGACTTCCTTGAGCTGAACCGCCAGTACGGTTGCACACTGCAGACCGGTGGCTCGGATCAGTGGGGAAACCTCACCAGCGGCACCGACCTGATCCGCAAGGTTGAAGGCAAGTCGGCTCACGCCTACGGCACCCCGCTGATTACCAATTCCGATGGCACCAAATTCGGCAAGTCCGAAGGAAACGCCATCTGGTTGGACGCCGAGATGTGCAGCCCGTACACCCTCTACCAGTTCTGGTTGAATACCGCCGACGCGGATGTGATCAACCGACTGAAGGTCTTCACCTTCCTGACCCGCGAGCAGATCGAGACCTTGGAGATTGAGGTCGCCGAGCGTCCGTTCAAGCGCCAGGCCCAACGCGAACTCGCTTGGCTTGTTACCTCGTTGGTGCACGGTGAAGAGGCCACCAATAAGGTGATCGACGCTTCGGCGGCAGTTTTCGGTAATGGTGATTTGAGCGAGATCGACCTGCCGACTCTGGAATCGGTGCTCGCAGAGTTGCCGTCCGCGAAGGTCACGAGCGATGAGCTCGGTATTCTGAACGTGCTTCACGTTTCGGGTCTGAGCGAAAGCCAGTCTGCAGCCCGTCGTACCGTGAACGAAGGTGGCGCCTACGTGAATAACGAGAAGGTTGCAGGAATCGAGACTGTGCTTACCGCCGAAAACTTCCTGCATGGCCGCTATGCCATCGTGCGCCGCGGCAAGAAGAACATGGCAGTCGTGGAGCTTTCGGCTAGGTAATTAGCCGGCTTCGATCAGCGATAAACACGAAACCGCCAGAAATGTCTGTGAACCACGACACTTTTCTGGCGGTTTTGTTGTACCTTTATCCCTAAATGACTAGTCAGACAATGTTTAGGTGCGATTTTTTGGGCAGTTCGCCGATTTGCGCGATACGTAGAAGCCCC